>JBAXTC010000486.1:0-6108 GCA_037130375.1 Verrucomicrobiota bacterium
ATTCCAGGAACGCGGAATAAACATTGGTGAGGTCGGCGGTCCGGGGAAAGGAAACCCTCGTGATCTGGAACGAGCCGGCGTTGGGGTCGCGGGTTTGCAGATTCAGCGCGAGGCCCCCGATGCCCTTGCGCACTTTGGAAGTAAACTCCGTATCCAGTAAACCCCACTGGAACAACGGCGCAGGATCGCCCATGGACGGTATGACAACGGCGCTGTACTTGGTGTGCATCGCCATGCGGAACACGCCGTTGGGCCGCCGCTTTTCTCCGTTTTGTTCTGCGACGCCCCAGCTATTGAGCATGAGCCAGTAGTGTTTGGCCGAATCGGGATCCATGTCATTGTAACCCACGCACGCCATCAGGTGGCTGCCGCCCGAGGTATCCAGATAGTGCCCGTCCCCGTAGTCCAGGTTGATAACCGTCTCCTCGGTCGCGTTGGTCTTGCCCCAGAAGGTGCAGAAGACCTCCCAATCCTCGTCGTTGGCCAGAGTCAGATTGAAGTAGAGCGGATGGTTGGCATCCAGCGCGCTCTTGATGTTGGCGATGGCCTGTGTCTCCGACAGGCCAAACGTGGCGACATCCGACACGTTGACCGTGTTCAATGGCTGATTTGGCTGGGTATGAATCCAGGCGGCGAAAGTCCTGTTCATGCCGTTGCCGTCAGTCCACTCGGCGTTGGTGTTGCTCCAGGGAATAGTGTAGCCCATGGCCCGGTAGAATCGCGCGAATCCATTCGCCGTGCCTCCCCCAAAGAGCGGTGGGTCCACCATGATCAGGTGGCTGGCCAGGAACTGCACCGAAAAACCGTTCGTCAGCACCGGCGCGCCGGGATGCTTGATCGCATAATCGATCGACATCACGGCCTGGCACCCCCAGATCCAACAGGTGCCGGAGTGCCCCTGGTCCCTGAGCTCCGCACTGTAAGTCAGATAGCTCAGGAGATTGACCGAACCGGACAGCCCCGGGTAGCCGCCCGGCGCCTGGTAAACCGGCAGGCTGGCCCGCTCCGCCTGCCATTGCTGCAGTCGGGCGTTGTCCAATGGCATGATCCCATAGTCCAGGGCCGCGGTCGCCAGGACCGGCAGGAATATGGTTAGGCATCCCAGCGGGCGAAAGAGCGAACAGAGTTTGAGGTTCATTTTGAGGTTCAGTTTGATGGCATCGCGTTACTGTTTTCCAACACTAGTCTTATATTAGAATGGTTTTTCTTGAAAGCCAGCAGATTTCAGTAAACGCACGGATTTTTGCAGTGAACGCAGGGTAATCAAAGGCAACATAGGCGCGAGCGCACAAACCCAAATCATTTGTTGCGCGAGAGGACATTAAGGTTATGTTTCAAGTATGGATTGGCAGCAGATGGTCTCTTTGTTGATCGTAGCTTCCGCAGCAGGTTTGCTGGGGTGGGGCAGGTTTCGCCGCCGCAAATTCAGTTTTGAGCAGGCGACGCATTGCGGCTGCGCGACCGTGAGTCAATCGTCTCGGCAAAGTTCGATCGTGTTTCGCGCGCGCAAAGGGCAGCGTCCCGAGGTGCAGGTAAGAATGAGATAAGAGCGAAGGCTGAGATAGACTTTTCCCTAACATGGCCATGTGCAAAGTCAGTTCCACCGTCCATTTTGTGACGCGCTCCGCCTTGAGCGGGTATGAAGTGGCTGGGCGGGCGCATTGGGTGCCCAATACCGACGTTTACGCGACCGACAATGGGCTGGTGGTGAAGGTGGAGTTGGCGGGAATGCGGAGCGAGCATTTGGAAATCACCGTCGAGGGGAGCCGGCTGCGGATCAGCGGCAACCGGCCCGATGGCTGCCGGTCGGCCAAGGCCAGTTTTCTGGTAATGGAAATCAACTACGGCCCGTTCGAGAGTCTGCTGGAGCTGCCCGAGGGGTATGATCTGAGCCAGGCCAGAGCCTCCTATCTGAACGGTTTTCTGCGGATCGATGTGCCGGTGGCACAAAGACAGTCGAAAAACACCAAGGTGCCTGTTGCCGAGAGGATTTAATCTCTTGGCTGAATTTTTTCGGGGCGGCAGCATCTAAATTGCAGAATGGCGCGATCATGACCACGCCCGACACGGAATTTATCAGCATCCTGGGAGCCGCCGGCAGTCCGGATGCGCCCGCCCGGGTTTCGTCCAGCTCCTTGCCGGCGGCATTGCCGATTCTAGGTCTGTCCGACATCGTGATTTTTCCTGGGATGGTGGCGCCGCTGCTGGTGGAAACGGCACAGAGCACCAAGCTCATCGACGACGTGGTGGGCGGAGATCGGCTCTTGGGGGTGGTGCTGCAGCGCAATGCCGCAGCCGAGAATCCGCAGCCACACGAGATGTACGAGGTGGGCTGTGCGGCCCGGGTGCTCAAGATGCTAAAATTCCCGGACAACACCGTGCGCGTGCTGATCGAGGGCCTGTGGCGTGTCAACATCAAGGAGTATCCCACTGCCGCCCCTTATCTGTCCGCGAAGTTTGAGCTGGTTCAGGATCTGAAAGAAGACTCGGTGGAATTGGCGGCCATGATGCGCAATGCGCAAGGGCAGTTCCAGGAAATCATCAAGCTGTCGCCGGCCTTGTCCGAGCAAATCAAGATCGCCGCCATTAATACGGAAGACCCCGGGCATTTTGCCGATCTGGTTGCGGTGAATCTGAACCTGAGCCTGGAGGAGCGCCAAAAGCTGCTGGAAACCAACTCGGTGAAGGAGCGCTTGACCCGGCTGCTGCCGATGCTCAATCGCGAGCACGAAGTCCTGACGCTCAGCTCGAAGATTCAAAGCGAGGTCGCAACGTCGATCTCGAAAACACAGCGCGACTTTTTCCTGCGCGAGCAGATGCGGGCGATTCAGCGGGAATTAGGGGAGTCCGACCCGAACGCGACCGAGATACGGTTGCTACGCGAGAAGATCGAGCAAACCGAGCTGCCGGCCGAGGCGAAACAAGTGGCGACCCAGGAAGTGGATCGACTTCAGCAGATGCCACCGGCCGCCGCCGAATACGGAGTCAGCCGCCATTATTTGGATTGGATTCTGGGCCTGCCGTGGAGCAAGCAAACGGAGGACAAGATCGATTTGGTCGAAGCCGAACGCATACTGAACGAGCAGCATTTCGGACTGACGAAGGTCAAAGACCGCCTCCTCGAGTTTCTGGCGGTCATCAAACGGCGCAAGCAAATCAAAGGGCCGATTCTGTGCCTGGTGGGGCCGCCAGGAGTAGGCAAAACCTCGCTGGGCCGGAGCGTGGCGGATGCGCTCGGGCGGAAGTTCGCCCGCATCGCCCTGGGCGGCATGCGGGACGAAGCCGAGATTCGCGGGCATCGCCGCACTTACGTCGGCGCGCTTCCCGGGCGCATCATCCAGACCTTGCGCCGGGTGGAAAGCCGCAACCCGGTCATCATGCTGGATGAGTTGGACAAGGTCGGCGCGGATTTTCGCGGCGACCCGGCGGCGGCGCTGTTGGAAGTGCTTGACCCGGCGCAGAACAACACCTTCACCGATCATTATCTGGATTTGCCATTCGACCTGTCGCGGGTTTTGTTCATTACCACGGCCAACTGGCTGGAGCCGGTGCATCCGGCGCTTCGGGACCGACTGGAGGTCATCGAGTTGCTGAGCTACACCGAGTCCGAAAAGCTGCAAATCGCCAAACGTTTCCTCGTGCCGCGCCAGTTGGAAGAACATGGCCTGTCCCGACAGGAAGTGAAGATTCCGGAAGCGACCTTGCGGCGGGTCATCCACGATTATACCCGCGAGGCAGGAGTGCGGCAGTTGGAGCGGGAGATCGCGGCCTTGACGCGCAAAGCGACCCGCCGGATTGTCAGCGACGGACAGGTTCCAAAACCGCTGGTGCTGAGCCCTGAATCGTTGCGGGATTATCTCGGCGCGGCCCGATTCGTCAGCGAAACGGCGGAGACAATTAAAGAATACGGGATTGCCACGGGTCTGGCATGGACGCCCGTCGGTGGGGAGATTCTGTTCATCGAGGCGACGCGGATGCCGGGGAAGGGAAACTTGCTGCTGACCGGTTCGCTGGGCGAAGTGATGAAGGAGAGCGCGCAGACGGCGGTGAGCTTCCTGCGAAGCCAGGCCAAGCTGCTCGGCCTTGATCTGACCGATTACAACAAGTATGACCTGCACATCCATGTGCCAGCCGGCGCGACGCCCAAGGACGGGCCCAGCGCCGGGGTGACTTTGTTGACCGCCCTCGCCTCGTTGCTGTCCCGACGGCGCGTGCGTTCGGAAGTGGCGATGACCGGCGAAATCAGCCTGCGCGGACGCGTGATGCGCGTCGGGGGTATCAAAGAGAAAGTCCTCGCTGCAGCGCGGTTCGGTATCAAGGAGCTTATCCTGCCGGAACAAAACCGCGCGGACTGGAGCGAAGTGCCCGACGAGGTGCGCCGCAAGTTGAAGGTGCATTTTATCCGGCACATTTCCGAGCTTCTTCCGCTGGCGTTGCGGGCCAGGTAAATGACGAATGCCGAATCCCGCAGGAAGCTCGAAAGTCAAAACCTCCAGCCCATGAAATCCCTTTTCGGATTTGGTCCTTCGTCATTGGTCATTCGTTATTCAAGGCTCTCCTGGCTTCTGGTGCTGCTGGGCTCGCTGGCGGCTGCCTTCGCTCAGCGCCAGGCCGACCAGCGACCGCCGCCGCTGGACCCGGTGCAGGCCAGGAGCGAGGCCCGCTCGCTGGTGGCCGATCTGCTGGCCCAAAAACCGCCGCAAAACTCCACCAACACCGGCCAGGTAAGAATCCGCGACCGCGACGGCAAGGAAATCGAGGTTCCAGCGCGGTTTGAAATCACCTGCACCGCCACCAACTGGTCGAGCGTTTACGAATCGCTGAAAACCGCCGACAGTCCCGGCGGAGCGAAGTTGACCGTCATTCATTCGGACAACCAGCCGAACCAGTATCAGCTCATCGAATCGGGTCCTCCCGGGAACACCAATCCACGTTCAAGAAAGCTAACGCCCGATCAAACGATGCTGCCTTTTGCCGGTTCGGATTTCTGGGCCGCGGATCTAGGCCTGGAGTTTCTCCACTGGCCGGACCAACGGCTGCTGAGGAAAGAAATGCGCCACAGCAAGTCCTGCTATGTCCTGGAAAGCGTCAATCCTCAGACGCCTCCGGGTGGCTACACACGCGTTGTGTCATGGATCATCATCGAAAGCCCGCACGGGATTGTCCATGCCGATGCCTATGACGCGCGCAATGAGCTGCTTAAGATCTTCGATCCGGTGAACCTTGAAAAGGTCCACGGCGACTATCAATTGGAGGAAGTGGAGATGCGGAACCGGAAGACCGGCTCGCACACATGGATCAAGTTCGACCTGGCTCACGAGTAGAGCCCGCTCCCGGCCATGTCGGCGAGGTTGGCCATGGCTTGCCAGGCGGTGTAAAGGGTGGCGCTGTCGGCAAACACGCGCTTTTGAACTGATGGGAATTTGCTTTTTGCGCGCCCGCGCGTTCACCCGCAGGCTGAACACTCATTTCATTGCAATCCCTTCTTTATTCTACAAACGGCACTTGGGATCAACCGCAAAGAACGGACGGAGCTTGGCGATGTGTGTTGGAGCCGAGGGCTATAGACACGCCGCTCCTATCGGCGCTATTCCTGCCCCTGACCTCCAAGACGTGATAGCTGTGTCCTTCACCTCCCCGTCTTCCAAGTTCATGGAGAACTGCGCAACCGAGGCGCTCCGCGCAGGGGGAAAGCGCCGTCGCCGCTGCGCTCTGCCGGCGCACTCCATAAGGTCGAGTCTTTAGCCGATCGGGAGCGAAAGACAATTGGGGGCGGGGCGCGCACGATCCTCGATGTTCGATGGCGTGATGCGTGATGCGTGATTCGTGATTCGTGATGCGTGATTCGTGATTCGTGATTCGTGATTCCAGTGGCTGCCATTCGCGCCTTCATTGGATGTTCAATGTTCGATGTTCAGTGTTCGGTTTTCGGTTTTCGGTTTTCGCCGTTCGCCGTTCGCCGTTCGCCGCTCGCCGCTCGCCGCTCGCCGTTCGCTGTTCAACCACCGCCCGGGTCCGAACCAGAGTGCGCCGACTCCCGTCGGCAGCTACCCTGGTTTCGGACCCGGGGGCGGCTTACGGCTTGGCCGAGCGGTAGAACCGCTGCGG
>JBAXTC010000487.1:0-6108 GCA_037130375.1 Verrucomicrobiota bacterium
GAACGCAGATGGGAGCGCGCCCGGCCCGGCACCCATCAAGGTTCCATTTTGTTCCCGTTTGCCGCAAACTGGAACAAAATGGAACCTTGAAGTCCCTTGCCGCACTACTCGTTTGCGGGGTTTACTCCCAATCCGACTGGCGCAAGTCTGCCTTGGCTTCCTTTATCGCACGCTCAAGCACACGTAGAAGCCCCAGGTTTGGGCTGCGGTCAGTGGCCAGGAGCGCCATGTTTATAGTAACGCCTACCCCGGATGCTCGGCCAAGCTCCTTTAGGAGTGGCATGAATGGCATTTTGCATCCCACAGTCCTTCAGTGAAAGATGCGTATAAGGAGCAGGTCGCCGCTACGCTCTGCTGGCGCACTCCATAATTGCTGCTGCCCGAAGTCACCATCACGAATCAGGCGGAGGTATTCATCGGCGTCCTTTCCCATCGGCAAATGGCCGCGTCCGCGCCATTGTTCGAAGGGGTCGCCAGCCGCTTTCTTCCAAGCCACCAACCGGCCGCTCTCGCTGCAAATTTCGAGGGCCTGCCCGGGAGCCAAGCCGAGTTGCTCGCACAATTCGCGCGGCAGGGTCAATTGGCCATCTTTGGTTTGACCCGCCGCGTTGAGGATTAGTGGGGGAGAGCAGCGGAGCGGTTCCGCGAGGCTATTTCCCACAACATTGCTTGTACTTCTTTCCGCTGCCGCAGGGGCAGGGGTCGTTGCGGCCCACTTTGGGACCGACGCGAATGGGCTTGGCTTTTTCGACGGCGGCGGCGGCCTCGCTGACGATGTCACTGCCCCGAGAAGGTCCGCGTGCGGCTTGCGGGGGCGGGCTGGTGCCGGTGGTGGTGGTGGTGCGGAAAGCGCTGGCGGACTGATGGGTGGTCTGTTGCGGCACGCTGCGCAGGAAGTTCTCGAAGGCCATCAAGCTCGAGGCGCTGCGAAAGATGTTGTGGCAGATCTCGGTCTTGATGTTGACCATCAGCTCTTCAAAAATCTTGAATGCCTCGGCCTTGTATTCGATGAGCGGGTCGCGCTGGCCGTGCGCGCGCAGGCCGATGCTGTAGCGCAAGCTGTCCATCTCGTAAAGATGTTCCTGCCAGAGCTTGTCAATCGCGCTGAGAATCGTGTACCGCTCGACTTCCTTGAGCGCCTCGGGGTTCTCGAAGCTGATCTTGATGTCGTAGGACTTGCGGACGCTGTCGGAAATGAAATTGCAAACGGCAAACTGGGACGGGCTGAGGGTGTCGTAGATCGATCCCTTCACCGGCGATTCCTTGCCAGACTCGGCGGCCTTGACGAGTTCGCGCTCAGGCACGCCGATTGGGAAATTGAGATTCACCCAGTCGGAGAGGGCGCGCACTTTCCATTCGGAGAACTCGGTGCTCGCCGATGTGAATTGCTCGACTTTTTGGATGACGACCTCTTCCATGATGTCCATGAGGCGGTCTCGAACGTCGGTGGCGTGAATGATCTCGTTGCGGAAGCCATAGATGACCTCGCGCTGCTTGTTCATCACGTCGTCGTACTCGAGCGTGCGCTTGCGGATCTGGAAGTTGTGCTGCTCGACGCGCTTCTGGGCCGTCCCGATCGAGCGGTTGAGCAGGGGGTGCTCGAGCTCCTGGCCTTCTTCGAGGCCCATCTTCTCCATGTACTTGACGATCTTGTCGGAGCCGAACAGCCGCATCAAATCGTCCTCGAGCGAGACGAAGAAGTGCGAAGACCCGGGGTCGCCCTGGCGCGCGCAACGGCCACGCAACTGGCGGTCGATCCGGCGGGCCTCGTGCCGTTCCGTACCGATGACGTGCAAGCCGCCGGCGTCAGGCACGCCCGGGCCGAGTTTGATGTCGGTGCCGCGGCCGGCCATGTTGGTGGCGATGGTGACCGCGCCGCGCCCGCCCGCCCGGGTGATGATCTCGGCTTCCTGCTGATGGTATTTGGCGTTGAGGACAGAGTGGATGATGCCATCGCGCTTGAGCATGCGCGACAGATGCTCGCTGACCTCGACGGAGATCGTGCCGACCAGGATCGGCCGGCCTTTGCTGTGGATGTCCTTAATCTCCTTGAGTACGGCGCCGTATTTCTCGCGCCGGGTCTTATAGACTGAGTCGTTGGCGTCTTTGCGCGCCACGGGTTTGTTGGTGGGAATGACCAGCACACCGAGCTTGTAAATATCGAAAAACTCCGAGGCTTCCGTTTCCGCCGTGCCGGTCATACCTGCCAGTTTGTGGTAAAGGCGGAAATAGTTTTGGATCGTGATCGTCGCCAAGGTTTGCGTCTCGCGCTCGATCTCGACCTGTTCCTTGGCCTCGACGGCCTGGTGGAGGCCATCGCTCCAGCGGCGGCCGCTCATCAGGCGCCCCGTGTTCTCATCGACAATGATGACTTTATTTTCCTGGACGACATACTGCACGTCCTTCTGGTAAAGGCAGTAGGCCTTGAGGAGTTGGGAGATTGCGTGGATGCGCTGCGCCTTGGTCTCGAATTCCTGCTGGATTTTGGTCTTCGCCTCCAGCCGTTTGCGCGGGTCGGCTTCCGGTCCGACATCAATGTCATGCAGGGCCGTCGTCAAGTCGGGCAGCATGAAGGCGTCCGGATCTTTCGGGCTGAGATGGTTGCGGCCCTTTTCAGTCAGGTCAGCCTCGTGGCTCTTCTCGTCGATGGCGAAGAAGAGCTGTTCCTTTTCTGCGTAGAGATCGACTTTTTTCTGGTCCGCGTGAAGCTGGAGCTCGGCCTGGTTCATCAGCCGGAGATTGTCCGGATCCTCCAGCACCTTCATGAGGCCTTCGGACTTGGGCTGGCCGCATTTGACCCGAAAGAGCAACAGCCCGATTTCCCGCTCCAGCGCGTCGCTTTTCTCCGCGTTGGAACCGTCTTCCGGCCGCAGCTTGCGGACGAGCGCTTCAGCTTCGGAGAGGTATCGATTGCACAAACGCTCCTGCACGTGGTACAGGGCCTCGACCTGGGGCCGGAAGGTCGCGTATTGCTCGTCATAGGTGATGACCGCCGGGCCGCTGATAATGAGCGGCGTGCGCGCTTCGTCGATCAGAATCGAATCGACCTCATCAACGATGGCAAAGTAATGACCGCGTTGGACCTGCTCCTCCTTGCGCGATGCCATGCCATTGTCGCGCAGATAATCAAAACCGAACTCGGCGTTGGTGCCATAGGTGATGTCACAATTGTATTGCTCGCGGCGAACGCGGGGCGGTTGGTCGTGAAGAATGCAGCCGACCGTCAGGCCGAGAAACTTATAGACCGCCCCCATCCACTCGCTATCGCGCGCCGCCAGGTAATCATTGACGGTGACGAGGTGAACCCCGCGGCCACTAAGGGCATTGAGGTAAACCGGGAGCGTCGCGACCAGCGTCTTGCCTTCGCCGGTCGCCATTTCCGCGATCTTTCCCGAATGCAAGGCGTGGCCGCCGATGAGCTGGACGTCGAAGGGGATCATCTCCCACTTGAGCGGGTGTTCCCGGACGATGATCTCCTGGCCCCAGAGCCGTCTGCAGGCGTTTTTCACCACGGCGAAGGCCTCGGGCAGAATCTCGATCAAGCGGCTGGCCAGTTCCCCGTTGTCCTGAATCTTCGAAAGCTCCTCTTTCCAGACGGCGGTCTTCTGCCGCAAATCGTCGTCCGAGAGCTTTTGCAGCTCGGCTTCAATGGCGTTGATCTTCGCGACCAACGGCCGCAGCCGTTTGACCTCGCGGTCATTCTTTGAGCCGATGAAATTTTTTACAATGAAACCAATCATGATTGCTAGAAATCTACCAGACCTTATTACAACCGTGGCAGGGCGTCAAAGACATAAAGGGGCAGGAAAAGCGAAGCTCGAAGTCCGGTCGAACAGGAGGCAGCAGCGGGAACACAGGGAACCTGCTGCTCCGACAATAGGCATTTGCAATCAGCAACCGGCGTTGCATGATCGCGAGGATCATCGATGAATCAGCATTGTTGCGGATTCCAGGTTTTCGCCATCCACACGTACGCACGCTTGCGTTGAACCTGGCGCACGATCATCTTCGAGTGCGCATGACGCGTACGATAAATACTCTGATGGCGTTCTTGGTCCTTTCTGCGGTGCTGGCGCTCCCAAGGAAGGTTGCCGCGGCCCAAGCGGCCGCATCGGAGACGGCTCAAGGTCGAAGCCAGTCGATACATTTCATGGATTTCGAGGACATCACACCCTCCGACGGCCTTCTCGTCAAGCGAGCCCGCTACACGCACGACATGTACAAAGCGTACACGCCCCAACACGTCCTGACGCTGAACTATTCCACCAAGCCCAGCGACAAAGCGTTTCCGGGCGACACCATCGGACGCTACATCCTGTCCACCACGCTTCTTTCTCGCGCCCTGCACGAGCCGGAGCCGAAAACGTTGAAGAAAGTCATGGCTGCCCTTCCGAGCATGCTCAACGCCGAAGGGTACCTGGGATGGGTGCTGCCGCCGGATCGCGCCGACGAGACGGGCCTTGCCAACATTATGTGGTGCAATGGGCTGACCGAGTATTATCTCTGGAAAAAGAACCGACGGGCGCTGAACCTGAACCGCAACCTTTTCTCACGGATCATCCTGCCCGTTCGCGAGGCGTACTACTATTATTATTCGCCTGAGAAAACCGACGGCAAGATCAAGTGGGTTCACTGCACTGGCGACACGGCTCAGGCCTTCGGCATCATCGACCCCGCGACTCGCGGCGCCGCACTCTTCCCAGGCTTCGAGTTGAGACAGGAGATCAACGAGCTGATCCGACTCTACCGCAAGATCGACCACGTCAAAATCCAGGCACAGACTCATGCGCTGCTGTTCACGACCCGGGGAATCCTTCGCTGGTATGAGGTCGAAGGAAACCCCGAGCACCTGGAGTTCGCCGAGGGGCTCTATCGGTCCTACCGCCAACTGGCGATGACGGAGAATTACGAGAATTACAATTGGTTTGGCCGGCCGGACTGGACCGAGGGATGCGCAATCGTGGATTCATTCACCGTAGCCGTGCGCCTGTGGCGGCTGACTGGCAAAACCGAGTACCTGCAGGACGCTCAACTCATCCTGTTCAACGCTTTGCTGGCCAATCAGAAGGGTGGGGACTTCGGAATAAACAACTGTGTGGGGCCCAAAAACCATATCTTCCTGAAGCCTGGTGATCCCGCACCCTGGTGCTGCTCGGTCTGGGGCGGCAAAGGGTTGGCCCGCGCCATTCAATATAGCTATTTCCAGCTCGACGACGGACTAATGGTCACCATCCCGGGCAATAGCACCGTCACTGCGCGTCTGTCGGGCGGCTTGCTCAAGCTCAAGCAGACCACGGGTTATCCCCACGAGAACGGGATTCGTTTCGAGGTTCTGGCCAGCAAATCGAGCAGGGAACGAACTCTGGCCGTATTCATTCCTCCCTGGATCCAGCGGGAAAGCATCAGCCTGGAGGTGAACGGACTGAATACCGAGCATCTGATAAAGAACGACTTCCTTTGGATGAGTCGAGTGTTTAATCGCGGGGACGTAATCCAACTCCAGTTCAAGCAGGTGATTGGTCCGGCGCCATTGCTGTCTCCGGAGCGGACACCGGGATTCCATCGGTACATGCATGGGCCACTGGTTCTGGGTGTGGATACGAAGGAGGAGAAGAAGTTGCCGCCGGGCGTCGAGTTCAGGGCGCTGGGCGCAGCCTGTTACCAGGCAGAAGGCGCCACCTTCGTTCCCCTTTGTGATCTGACAAACCGTCGCGACGCCATTAAAGGGGCCCGGAGCGGCTCAATCCAAGTGCTGTTTCACGATTGAGTTGGATATTGCAACCTCCGAGTTGACCCGGTGGGAGATGTAATGAGTGATTCATCTACAAAGCCCGGCAAGCTCATGGAAATGGGAAGAAACTGGACCTGGGGGAACCTTCAGCCTGAGTGGAATGAGCCGCGAAAAGGCGCAAGAGACGCAAAAAGGGCAATAATTCTTACTCTGGGGAGCAGCGTGGGGCAGACCTCTTGCTCTGGCCATGCACGGAATCTCCGACTCCGTGGACCGGCAGGTCGGAGACCTGCCCTACGCCCGGGAGCAGCGTGAGGCAGATCTCTTGCTCTTGCTCTTGCTCTTGCTCTTGCTCTGCACGGAGTCGGAGACTCCGT
>JBAXTC010000488.1:0-6101 GCA_037130375.1 Verrucomicrobiota bacterium
GGTTGGGCCACAGTTCCCGGCGTGCCCCCCGGCGGCAAAAGTCATCTGCTCGATTTCCGCAGCCTGAATCATGCCCCAAGGTTACCGCTGGACGCAAAGTTGTGCAAGCCTCTGCACCTCGCCTGCAGCTCATCGAAGAGTTCGCGGGCAAGGGCTGCGACGCCAGTTCGCTCGGAAACCGGAAAAGAAGTGCAAAATCCACCCGCTACGACTTGTCCTGGCGAAGCCCCGAGCGAAGGCGGATGCCAGTCCGGTGGAACTGGCCGCCCTGGCTTGGCATGCAAAGTTTGCGGACCAGGAAGTCAGCTTCACCGATTGCGTCTCCTTTGCGCTCATGCGCGAAGCGGCCCTCCAGTGAGAGCTGCGGCTCAAGGCGCAACCACTTCCAGCTCAGGTGCCGTATGGGCAAAGTGCGAAGGATTGCGCGTGACGATGCGTTTGGCCCCTTTGCGTCGGGCAAAGGTTGCATGGAGTGAATCGTAAATGCCACCCCCCATGATACCACGCCGCCGAGCTTCAGAAATTGCCGTTTCGTAGTCCGCCAGCGACAATGGGTCAACTTGGACAACCGCTTTCAAACCCAACGTCAGCTCAGCGGCTGCCTCGCTTGGGACTTTATAGAAACTAGTGAGCGTGGCAAACGTTTCCGCCAGCGCGTGGGCGTCGCTGACTGGGTTTGCGGCTTCCTGCAAAGCGCGCAGGCAAGCCGCGTGTTGCGGATGTTTTTCCAGCAAGGCTCCGACCAGCGCGGAGGTATCCAGAAAGGTCATCTCTCGTAGTGACGCACGACGTCCACGGCTTCTTCAATTGGCGTGGAGGGCACCTGGCCGGTCCATGTCTTGAGCTTCCCGCGTTTCACGACCTTGCCCCGATTGGGCTCAACTTCCAAGACCAAGCGCCCTGGCGTAGCCGAGACTCTAAGCTTCTGTCCCCGCGGTATGCCCGCAGCGTGGCGCAGATCGCGAGAAAGCACGATCCGGCTAGATGCATCCAATCTTACGGTGGCTGTCATGCCACAACTATGGCGCATTCGTGGCATGATTGCAAGCCGAGTAGTTTGCGGAGGGTTGAACCTAAATTCGGCAGTTGATTTAACCGCAAAGAACGCAAAGATCGCAAAAAAAGATAGTTACTGATAAAACCGCTGGATACGAAACACTGCAATCAATGGAATGCCTGATTTTATTGAGCAAAGCTAGCGATCATGTAGTCTATCCTACGGTCTTGGCAGTATGAATGGATGGCATAAGTCTCCCCTTCACCCAGCGGGTGAATCAGTTCTTGGTCTCGGAATCATCAGCAGTTCCTTTCTTCGCGCTCTTTGCGTTCTTTGCGGTTGATCCCAAGTGCCGTTTTTTGGGTTGAACTGCTCATTTTAGCATCAAAGCAACCGCTGGCGTCGTAGCCGCACGTCAGCAGTGTGGCCCAGACTGCCCGACCTTCGGGAAAAACACCACGGTACGATGTCAGTTGCAGCCATGTCTCCTCCGCTGCTCCGCTGCCCCCTCGCCAAAACCCCAATAGCCCCTGCCTGTGTGCCTCGGCTCATTGAGTTCACTCCTCGGATGGAATCGCCAGTTCCAGGAATTCTCCGGGCCGAATGCGATCCAGTGCCGCTTGCACCCAGCGTGTGGCCGCGCAACCGCTTGAGCAACGGCTTGGGCACGCACTCATCCACCAGCACGTTCACCGGCGAGCCTTCTCGATGGTGAGCTTGTGCGCGGCCATCAACACCTCCACCGCCGCCTCCCGCTTGACCGTGGGAAACCACTCCAGAAACTCGTCCAAGGTGCAATTGGCTTCCAAGTGCTCAAACAGGGTCTTCACCGGCACGCGCGTTCCAGCGAACACGGGTTCTCCGCCCAACACGCCCGCATCCACCGTGACCGGCAGCCTCGCCACTCCCTTACGCTCGACGAATTTGCTCATAACGCTTCTCTGGATCTCATGAGTGCAAGATGCCTCCGATGCCAACATCGGGCAAGTGGCAACTTCCCACCCGACGGGAACTTGTGATGGTGGCGTGCCGGGAGACTGATTCACCTGCCGAGTGAATGAAAAGCATTGCTGATCCGGTCATAACTACCTTGCTCTGCGTTTTTTGTGGTTGATCCCAAGTGCCGTTTTTAGGTTGATTGTTGTTCCGCCGTCATTCGAAAACACCACCAAAAGCATCCACCCACCTCGTTAAAGTCGCCTATAAGTCATTTGTGAGCGAAGATTCTTGCGCGATCCCCACGCATTCTGGTCCCCACCACCACGCCGATCACTGTCCCGACTAGCGCTCCGGCGACGAAATCCGAAAACCAATGGATGGTCATGGAAACCCCGAGGCCGACATAGAAAGCGTAGGTGATTGCCAAATAGCCCAGCCATTTTTGTCTCGGAAAGAGTCTGAAGACAGTGACAGCCATTGCGAAAGCGATGGTCGTGTGGGAGGATGGCCAGCCCCAAAAGACCCCGCCGCGCAGCAGGCCGAATCTGAAAACATGGCTTAGGTCCGCGCCGACGCCGTGCGCAGGATGGGCACGACCTGTAAGCGCTTTGTATCCGGCAGCGACTATACCAGCGATTACCTCAGCCTGGATGATGGCCCAGCCGACAAGCCGAGTCGGGGCGCTTCGCATGACGCCGCCCAGCACCAACAAGTTGAGCGGGAGCAGAATCGGCAAAAGTCCACCGAGAGGGACAGCGGGCCATAACCAGGACCGAAGTATCGGAGAGCGAGTCCACAAGAAATACTGCCAATCGAAGCCGGACAACACAAAGGCAACGGTCAGGAGAATAGCGGCCAGGTGAAAGACGAGCATCCGGCCCTTGAAGGACTTCGGCAGCGGCGATGAGTATCCAGACCAGAAAGGCTTTGAGGAGCATCGAGTGGAGAGGTCTTCCGTCAATCCAAAGGCGTATTAGCCGGGTTCAAGCATGGCCCCAATCGTGGAGATCGCGTTCCCTTCGAGTCGATTGTTGACGTAGATGAACGTCCGGGACTTCGGCCCCGCCGCCTTCCCCGTTTCAATCGTCCGGCACCTGATTGACCATGCCCTCCAGATACTGCTGGCTGGGAAAGGTGTAATAGGCGGCATCGACGCAGACGGTCTTGAAAACCTCGCCGTATTCCGCCAGGCAATCGCGCTTGAACCGCGTCTCGGCAAACTTGCCTCGGTATTCGTAGCGGCTGCGGTCGTAGAGCATTTCGCACCAGCCGGGGTATTTCCACGAGGACGTGCCGACGTAAACGCCCTGCACCGCCAGTGAGGCAACCTGCTCGGCCAGTCGTTGGCGGTTGAAGGTCACGCCGTCAATCACAGCTCCGTGTATTTCTTGTTCGATCCCCTGGCCTTTTCGACTGGGTATTTGGCGGCGTTCTTGGCGAGCTTGCGTTCCATCGCCGCGATCAGGTCGATGCCCAGGATGTCGGACAGCTCAAACAGGTAGATGCCGATGTCGGCGATCTCGTCGCTGATGGGTTCTTTCTTTTCTGCAACGCGCTTCTCGACCTCTGTGGTGTTCCTCCAGAGAAAGTGCTCCAGCAGTTCTGCGGACTCGACCGAGATTGCGATGGCCATGTCCTTCGGGTTGTGGAACTGCCGCCAATCTCTCGCGTCTCTAAATTCTCGGATTTTCTGGACCATGTTCTCCATGCTCATGTTCGGTAAATGTCCTGTTTGACCAATTCCAAAAGCAAAACAGGCTTTGCACAGTTTGACAACACTCAACCCAGTCTGCGCAGGGTCAGCCTCTCGCAGGAACGTGAATTAGTCGCCTTCCAGAATCTTCGAGTGCTTTGAGGAAGCGTTTTTGACGGCTGAACGCGACGGCTCCGTGCTGTGCCGACCTACCCGAAGCGCAGCCATCGCCGGCGCTGGGCGGCAATTAGGATTTTCAGCGGCTCGCGTCGCCGCGCGCGAAGCTGGTCAGACCGATAAATGCCCATTGACGGCGGCGCCTGTTCTTGGAGATGCTGGTTGCATGAATGAAATCATCCCGCCTCAATCCTCACGTCGCGAATTCTTGATCACTTCGACCCGCTTTGCCGCCACCTCTGCCTTGGCCGGCATAACCCTACCACATGTGCATGCCGCCGGTTCTGACTTGATCCAAGTCGCGCTGGTGGGTTGTGGAGGGCGCGGCACCGGCGCTGCTGAGCAAGCCTTAAATACCAAGAGCGGCCCCATCAAGTTGGTCGCGATGGCCGATATCTACGCGGATAAGCTCAATAGCAGCTACGAGAACCTCAGTCGCCAACTGGGCGAGCGCATTGATGTTCCTCCCGACCGCCGATTCCTGGGGTTCGACGCGTATAAGCAGGCCCTGGATTGTCTCAAACCTGGAGACATCGCCATCTTCGCAACGCCCCCCGCCTTCCGGTGGGTGCATTTCGGCTACGCCATCAAAAAAGGTCTGCACGTGTTTATGGAGAAACCCGTGACCGTGGACGCGCCTACTACTAAAAAGATGTTCGCTTTGGCCGAAGAAGCCGACAAGAAGCGCCTCAACGTCGGGGTCGGTTTGATGGTGCGCCATTGCAAAGCCCGGCAGGAACTGCTCAAGCGCATCCAAGACGGTGAAATCGGCGACCTGATGCTGTTGCGGGCTTGCCGCTTGGGTGCCCGCGCCGGACAGGCCGGGCCGCGGCCGGCCGAGACCAGCGAACTCATGTATCAGGTCCGGCACTTTCACGCCTTCCTCTGGGCCAGCGGCGGCCTTTTCAGCGATTACAACATCCACCAGATTGACGAATGCTGTTGGATGAAGGGAGCCTGGCCCGTAAAAGCGCACGCCACGGGAGGCCGCCAGTTCCGCGGAGATTCGGTGGACCAAAACTTCGACCATTACTCGGTGGAATATACGTTCCCGGACGGCACCAAGCTGTTTTTCACCGGGCGGGCAGAAGCGGGTTGCCACGATGAATTCGCCAGTTACGCGCATGGCACCAAAGGCTCGGCCATCATTTCGACCTCGGTGCATACTCCAGGTCGCTGCCGCATCTTTAAAGGTCAGAACCTGACCCGGGCGGACATGACCTGGGCTTTCCCCCAACCGGAACCCAATCCTTATCAATTGGAATGGGACGACTTGGTGCAGTCCATTCGGGAGGACAAGCCATATAACGAGGCCAAGCGCGGTGCCATCGCCAGCCTGGTGACCTCGATGGGCCGCATGGCCGCGCACACCGGCCAGGTGATCAGCTACGAGGATATGCTCGAATGCCCGCACGAATTCGCCCCTGACGTGGACAAATTCACCAACCAATCCTCGGCCCCGCTCCTGGAGGATGCGAACGGCGCCTATCCGCAACCCGAACCCGGAGTAAAGAAGGACCGCGAGTATTGACAATCCAGCCCGTCAGCAAAGGCAAGTCTTCTGGCGTGACCACCGCTTCCTGTGAGTTGGTGGCGCTCCTATGGCTCTGAAAAGACGCACCGGTGAACGAATTCATGGTCCATAACCTGCTAGCCGAAAAGTTTCGTCACGAGTTGCGTCGGCATGTCTCCAGCCCAAAATCGACGAAATGGTCCTCACGCCAGAAAACCTCCACGAAAGTTTTCCTATCCTTCACTCAAACGAGCCAATGAAAAAGCACCAGGAAACTCCGGAAGAGCCACTTTTTCTTGGTGCGCCAGCATTGTGGACAAATTACGATGGGAATTAAATCCGTAACACCTTAACCAAACAGGGGCAAGGGATAAACTGTAACCGTGAAAACGCTGGAAGCATCCAAAGCGGCGGCCAATTTCAGCCGCGTTCTGAACGCGGTTCACTCGCTGCATGAATCGTTTGAAATCGTGAGAAAGGGGGTGCCCTGCGCTTATCTGATTCCTCCGGCCGAGCGCGGCAGCACCAGTCATGAATTGGCCGATGACCTTGCGGAGGCCGAACTCAGTGCCGAGGACCGGCGCTCGTTCGCCGCTGACATTGGCACGGGTCGCAAAGCCCTTAAGTCACTCAAGAATCCGTGGGGTTGATTCTCGACAATTCCCTGCCCATCGCCGACGAGCGCGAGCAGTTCAACCTCGCATCGTGGCTCCGCTCGCGTGCATCGGAACCCGTTGCGGTCAGCGCCATCACCCTTTCGGAACTCTGGTTTGGCATCCATG
>JBAXTC010000489.1:0-6100 GCA_037130375.1 Verrucomicrobiota bacterium
AATCCCGGGTGCGCCTGGATGAATGTCTCGTCAGGCGTGAAGGCTTCCAGTTTCACGGTGAGCTGGCCTTGCCGGCCTTCCATGGCATGCAGCGCGTTGACGGCCAGATTCATCGTCACCTGATAAATCTGGGTCGAGTCGGCCAGGACGGCCGGCGAGTCAGCCGAGTAGTCCAGGTTGATTTGGATACTTGACGGCGAGGAGGCACGCAGGAATTTCGTCGCCTCCTTGAGGACGGATTCCAGCCGGATGATCTGGCGTTTTTGTTCGCCCCGGCGGCTGAAGGTCAAAATCTGCCGCACCAAATCCTTGGCCCGGTTGGCCGCTTTGAGAATTTCCCCGACTTTTTCCTGCACTTCGGGGTTGTCCGTCGTTTCGTTTTGGAGCATGCAGCCGTAACCGTATATGATCGCGAGCATGTTATTGAAATCATGCGCGATGCCGCCCGCCAGCGTGCCCATAACCTCCATCTTTTGCGCCTGACGGAATTGGGCCTCGAGTTGCAGTTCAAGGGTCACATCGTGTTTGACAGCCACATAGTTAAAAATGGCGCCTTGCGCGTTCCGGATGGGCGAAATGACAGTGTCCTCCTCGAAAAATGAGCCGTCCTTTCGTCGGTTGGTGAAATGGCCTTTCCAGATTTCTCCACGTTCCAGGGCATCCCACATCCGGCGGTAAAAACGCGCATCGTGCTGGCCACTCTTGAGAAAGCGTGGATTCTGGCCCAAAACCTCCGTGCAGGTATAGCCGGTGGTTTTTTCAAACACCGGGTTGACATAGAGAATCGCTCCTTGTTTGTCAGTGATCATAACGCTCTCGCCCGTCTGCTCGACGGCTGCCGCCAGTCGGGCATTGCCCTCCTCCATCAACTTGCGCTCGGTAATATCCAGAATCATGTTGCAAGTGCCCGTGATGCCTTCCACCGCATCGCGCACGGGAAATTTCACCGAGATAAAGGTCCGTATCCCCGTGGCATCGGTCAGCGTCTGCTCGAACGTCTGGCTTTTGCCCGACTCCATCACCGCCAGATCATTTTGGGAGAGATGTTCAACGTCCATGCCGGGCAGCGCCTCGCCGGCGGTGAGCCCCAGTATTTCCTCGCGTTTCCGCCCGATTGATTCTTCAAATTGCCGGTTCATCAACTGATAACGGCCTTCGCGGTCTTTGAAGCAGATCATCAAACTGCTGTTCTCAATCACGTCGGCCAGCAAGCGCCGTTGCGCCTCGAGCGCCGCTACCGCCTCCTTGGCTTTCGTAATGTCGCTCCAGATGACCGCCAGGTAATCGTGCCCCCGAAGGTTTATCCGCCGACCGCTCACGCGCACGTCACGCAGTGTGCCGTCCCGATGGCGGTGGCGGGTTTCAAAGGCATGGCCGCCCGCTTGATGAATGAGTTCAATGTTCACGCGGATTTGCGCCCCAGAGTGTTCCGCCTGAATGCCGGCAATACCGAGCGCGGCGAATTCTTCGCGCGTGTAACCAAGGCATTCGTGGGCCGAGGCGTTGAACTCAACAAAACGGCCCGTGGCGGCTTCAATGAGGGCAATCGCGTCCACCGCCTGGTTGACGATGCTGGAGAAAATCTCTTCGCGCTCCTTGAGCGCGGCTTCGGACCGTCTGCCTTCGGCGCGGGCGCGCAGCGCATGAATGCCAAACGCCAGATCGTCGGCCAGCGCCACAAGCAATTCCAACTCGGCGGAATTAAAGGTGTTCTTCCGGCTCGCGTAAATCATCAGCACGCCAAAGGTTTCTCCCTCGCTTTTCAACGGCAGGCTGATCGATGCGCCGTAGCCATGCTGGACGGCATCTTTATGCCAGGGCACGGTTCTCAGGTCGTTTTGAAAATCATTGCAGACGACCATCTCTCCGGTGCGAAAGGCGATGCCCGCAAGACCGCGGCCACGCTCGTCCGTGTCGGACCAGGAAACCCGCGCCTGTGCAAGATGGGCTTCGTCGATGCCCGCGCTGCCACCAATCCGGACGGATTTGTTTTCATCATTCTCTGCGCAGCCAACCCAACTCATCCGGTAGCCGCCTTTGTCAACGATCAGGCGACAGATTTCCTCCAGGAAAACGGACTCGCTCGTGGCGTGTGCCAGGGCCTGATTGCAGGCGCTGACCGTGCGCAACGCGCGATCGATCTGCCATAGGCTATTCTTGATATCCTTCTGGTGCGCAATCAATGCGGCCATCAGCCAGAAGGCACACACCCCAATCCCCCGCCCCGTCAGCGCAAGCCTTGAATCTATTCCCGGCGGCGAATAATACAAAGCGACCAGCATCAAAAACGAAATCAGACCCGTCAGCAGATAGGAAAAATTACGACCCCCCGCCTTGCTGGACAAATAAATCGGGATGAAATAGATGACCCAGTCCACCAAGTTGTTCCGGATGACCATGTCCAGACAAAACTCTCCGGCCACAAGGCCAAAGATTAACAGCAACAACCCTTTGGATGCGCGCATGAACATTCCTGTCCTGAGCCTCTCTCCGCCTCAACCTCTAGTCAACCTTTTTAATCGACCTTTTTAACTGACCTTTCTAACCGCCGCCTGCTTGGTTAACCCTTTGCACCCACCCGAGACCCCCACGAACGAAGTCGCGCGACCCGGCCGATTCGACACCTGCCGCGGGTTCCTCAGGGTGGATTCAAGAAATCGTAGCCGCCGACGGCAGTCGGCGCTAATCTCCGTAAATTGGAGAAAGTGCGCCGACTGCCGTCGGCGGCTACAAATCTGCGGATTCTTGAATCCGGCGTGAGGGTTCCAGCATCCCGGTTCCTGCGCATTGACACTGCCGGTGCGAGGTTTGTATATTCTCATCAGCAATATGAATCGTAAACCGCATGTGGCCGTGGTCGGTGCGACGGGTGCCGTCGGCATCGAAATGATCAAGACCCTCGAGAAACGCAATTTCCCGGTCGGGAAACTGACGCTGCTCGCTTCCGCCCGCTCGGTGGGCAAGACCCTCAAGTATCGCGGTGAAGACGTCACGGTCGCCGAACTCAAGCGAGACTCCTTCGGAGGCATCGACATCGCCTTGTTCAGCGCCGGCGGCAGCATTTCAAAAGAATTTGCCCCCATCGCCGCCCAGGCCGGCTGTGTCGTCATCGATAACTCCAGCGCCTTCCGCATGGACGAGAAAGTCCCGTTGGTCATCCCCGAGGTCAATGCCTCGGATATCAAATGGCACAAAGGCATCATTGCCAACCCAAACTGCACGACCGCTATCGCGCTTATGGCGTTGTATCCGCTCCACCAGGCGTTCACCTGCAAACGCATTTTCGCCTCGAGCTACCAGGCCGTGTCGGGTACCGGCGCCAAAGCCATCGCCGAACTGGAACGTCAGGTGGTTCAAATTGTCAACAAACAGCCCGTGACCCGCGAAGTTTACCCGCACCAAATCGCGTTCAACGTCCTGCCGCACGTCGATTCCTTCCTGCCAACCGGTTATACCAAGGAAGAAATGAAGATGGAGAACGAAGGCCGCAAAATCATGCACCACCCGGCGTTCCGAGCCAGTGTGACTTGTGTGCGCGTGCCGGTTTATCGGGCGCACTCGATCGCGGTGAGCGCCGAGTTTGACCGACCCACGACCGTCGAGGCCGCGCTGGCGGTCCTCAAAAAGGCGCCCGGACTGGACGTGATCGACAACCCCGCCAAGTGCGAATACCCGCTGCCGCTCTACCAGTCGGACAAATACAATTGCGCCGTCGGCCGCATCCGGAAGGACTGCGCGCTGGATAACGGCCTCTGCTTTTGGGTCAGCGGCGATCAACTCCTCAAAGGCGCCGCTCTCAACGCCGTTCAGATTGCCGAAGAGCTGATGAAGTAACCGTTACGGCTTCGCCGCTTCCTTCGTGAACGCGTTGACCATCTTGATATGCGCCTCCTTGGCGGCGTCCATGACTTTGATGATCACTCCGAACGGCGCGGCGGTGTCGGCGCTGATGGCCAGCTTGAGGTCGGGCGTCTTGGCCGCGTGCGACAGCAGCTCCTCCTTCAACCGCTCCACCGTCACCGGCCGGGCGTCCGCGCCCAGCCGCAGGAGGCCTTTGGGGTCGATGCTGACGATCATCGGCGGTGCGTCGTTGGCGCCGGACTTCTGGGCCTGAGACGATTCGGGCAAAGCCAGCCTGAGCGCAGGCTGCTGCTTGAAAGTCGTCGTCACCAGCAGGAAAATCAGCAGCACGATCAGGATGTCGATCAGCGCGACAATGATGACTGCGGGCGCCTGTCTTCGTTTCCGGACGTAAAATCGCATGAACCAGTTACGGGTTGGGTTTCGGACTCTTGTTTCCTTTAGCCTTTACCCCTTCGATGGCTTCCCGGTATTGCCGGCGCACAAATTCATCACAGAGCGTCTCCATTTCGATCCCGATCATTTCCACTTTCTTGCTGTAATAGCTCCAGAAGACCAGCGACGGGATGGCGATGAGCAAACCCATGAGTGTGGCGTTGAGGATGGTCGCGATGCCTTTGGCCAGCAAGGCGGCTTCCGGCAGCCCGGTTTTGCCGATGCCGGCGAAGAGCGTCATCATCCCCGCAATCGTTCCCACCAGCCCGAGCAGCGGCGCAATGCCGACGGTGATTTCCAGCACCACCAGCCCGCGCTCCAACCGGGCCATCTCCTGCCGCGCGCGGGTTTGGACGGCATCGATATTCTCGTCCCGCGGCCAATCCAAGTGATCAGCGGCCTGCAGCAGGAGCCGGCTCATCGGCGAATCATGCTGCTGACAAACGCGCCGCAGCATCGGCACGTCCGCGCGCGATTGGCACGACTCGACTGCCGCCTCGATTTGCCCGGGCACCACCCGCCCCCAGCGCAACGCGATTCCGCGCTCGACGATAAACGTCAGACCCACCACCGAAGTAAGTATCAACAAGGCAAAAACAAATGGTTCCATATTGGGCTTCCCGATTCGACTCTTAGAATTGATTTAGATTAGAACTCGGCTGCGCTAGTTGTAATAAAACGTAAACTGGATGCTCCGCGTGTTTCCCAGCAGACGCCGCATGTCGGCCGGCCACGTTGGAAACGGCTGCGGATCCAGAATTGCCCTTTGACAAAGCAAACCCAGGATTTCGCCCGCGCTGTTTTCAGACACGTTCATCTCGGTAATCCGCCCGTCGTAATGCAGATGGAATTGCAGCACCACCTTGCCCCGGCTGTCCGACGCGTATTGATGTTCATCCAGCAGACTATACCAACGCTGTGAGATTGCCTCGATCAATGCCCGATCATACGCGCCAAAGGGCGATGCCGCAACGTCTAAGCCAGCCATATCCAGCCGCCGGCCGACGCCGCCGTCCTGCTTTAACATCTCGCCCGGCAACCGGTTGTTCGGCTGACGGGCCAGCGCCTCCTTCACGGTGCGCGGGCGGGAAGGCTTGGCCTCAGCCGCCTTCCCTTCATCTTTGCGCGGTGTCGGCTCGGGTTTCGCCATCACTAAATCACCCGGCGTATATACCGGTTTGGGCTTCTTCTCCTCCTCGGTGGCCTGCGGTTTCGGAACCGGCGGCGACGGCTGCAACGGAACGAATTTCTCGCGCGATACGTCTTCGACGCGGACAATCTCGGTCTGCTTCCCAGTGATCTTCGGCACGTCCATGATCTTGTCCACCTCCTTGTTCGCCGCAAGCGAGCTCTTGTCCGAATAAAACTTCGCGTTTTTCGGCGGCTCGGCGGCGGCCTGGGCGGGGTTGACATCCACGAACAAAAGCGGCGCCTGCTGTTGCTCCGGCTGCAATTGCGCAGCGTCCTTCTTCTTGAGAACTTCGGTCAGCATCTTCGCCGATTGCATCCAGGCCGGCCAATGCAGTTTCTGCCAAACGTTAAACTTCTTGCCGGTTTGGTAAGTACCGAAGACCAGCAGGTGGAGCGCCAGGGAAATGGCAAAGGCCCAGAAAAGGCGCGACGACTCGGCCCGTTCCAGGCGTAATGACCACTTCGGCATTTCGGCAATTGCCATGCCCTGCCAGTTTGCCGTAGGGCCGCCACAGCGGCAACTGTTTAGCAGCGGATGGTCTCAGGGCCCAGGGCGAGTTCAAGAAATCGTAGCCGCCGACGGCAGTCGGCGCTAATCTCAGTAATTGAGGAA
>JBAXTC010000049.1:0-19924 GCA_037130375.1 Verrucomicrobiota bacterium
CGCCAACTGGCCAAGCAGTGTCTCGTCTCTCGCTGGCGGCGGCCCAAGCGGGTTCGCGGGTAATCGGCCCTTGCCTTTGTGCCAAAACACTTGGAAGTCCGTCCCCTGAACTCGGCCCAATCCGCGCACCAGCGCTTCACGGACCACGGGCACATCGGAGGTCCCTTCGACCAGCACACGCAGGATCATGGATTACCTCGCCCGAAATGGTTGCTGTACCAGAGCGATCCCAGAGGAATCCCCTCCGCGAATAGTTCCTTCACAGTCGGCGCGTCGGCAGCCCGCGTCGCCAACGAAAAACCATCCTGCTCCCTGGCCAGAATCCACACCTGCTCAGGGGTGAGCGCATCCACAAAACTGAGGGAGTGGGTAGTGACGAACAACTGCGGCCCGCCACGACTGGAGAGTTGCTTCATTTGTTGGGCCAACGGTTGGAGCAGTTGGTGATGCAATCCGTTTTCCGGCTCCTCAATGCCCACCAGGGGCGATGCCTCCGGATCCTCGAAGAGCAGAAGATAAGCGAGCATCTTCAGGGTGCCATCCGACATGTCCTGCTGGAAGAACGGATCCTGGTAACCGCGCTCGTTGAATTGAATCAGCAGCCGGTTGTCCGCCGACTTGGTGTGGGCAATACGTTCCACGCCGGGAATCTTGGCCGCCACCGCCTGCAGCACTTGCGCAAATCGCCGCGGTTCCTGGCGCTCGATGTGCATCAGATAGTTGGCCAGGTTGTCGCCACGCCGGTTCAGGTGTTTCTGCGCGCCGACCACAGGCAGAGAGCGGGCCAAGTCCGGCACAAAGTATGAAAGATACCAACCCTCGAGAAACTGTCGGAACCCGACAATGCGAGGATGGTCGGACAGGTTGCCGAGCGTTGTGATGCCCAGCTTGGCCCTGTCTTCCAAATTCACCGCTACTCGCTCAGTGCCTTCTTCTCCGCTGGTTTCCTCACCGGCCCAAGCGTATCCGGACCCGCCGGTGACTTCGAGAAAGGAATAAGGTTGTCCCAGCCTCTGCCCTTTGCGGCGCTGACGCAAACGCTCATAGCTAACGCGAGGACGGCCCTTGCCATCGAGGTCAATGTGCAGCGTGTAGCTGATCGGACGCGCATTGGCCTCTTCGCGATAATACACCTCGAACTCGATGGCTCCCGTTTTGCCGCGCGTCCTTAACCGCTCGAATCCTCCCCGATGGGGCTGATCGCACGCTTCCTCCACACCGTACCGAAGACAATCGCCAAGGAAACCCAAGGCATCCATAAGCGTGGACTTTCCGCAGCCGTTTGGACCTATCACGGCAAGCATTCCCGGCAGCGGATCGGCATCGCGGCTTTCAAAGGTGCGACCTAGTGTGACATCGCTCAGAGCTCGATAGTTTCGGATGGTTATGCCTTCTAGTTGGGCCATATTCGTATTCCTTTCAATGCTCCATTTGGACGAAGATGCTTGGCCAATTCCGCAATCCGCAATCCACATTCCACAATTTCGGTGATCAGTGCTTCGGCGGGTTCGCGGGCAGGGTTCTCACCATCCCACTCCAGCGCGGGTGCGAGCGAGGAATCGAAGCGGTAGGTGGTGGCGGGCTTGGCCTTCTTGAACTGCGCCTGCGCGCCGATCTCCGGCCGGGCCGGCAGGTCGGCTTCCGGATGCCGGTAGGACAGGGCATCTTTCGGCGGCGCGGTGCGTTTTCGCGGACTTGGCATGGGTCAAAGACTAATGAACCAGCTTTTGAAACTAAAGAACAACTTGGGCGGCTGAACCGACGGCGTCCCGCAGAAAGAGTTGCGGGACCGGGCATGCCGGAGCTGGTCTGCACGGGTGTTACAGCGTGAAACGTGGTTCGGCGCGCGGAAGAGGAATGGAAAGACGCTGTTCAATTGCTGTCCTGTTTCAATGTGACACTGTCTCGATGGGTAACCTCGTTCCAGGATCGTGTTGCTCCGGCAAGAGTGTGTGACGGCTTTGACGTTGGACTGGTAGGCTCTGCCCTTGCTCCCGGAGAAGGCGCAAAAGCCGGTCAAGGTCGTGAATGCGAAATCACTTTGCAGGCGATGAAGGACATCGTAAATTACCATGATGCGAAGCGGCAGCAGTATCGCGGGAATCATGGCGGCTTTGTTTACAAGTTCACAAAGCAAGTGTCGGGGAAAACCATGTCGCGGTGCTGAAGCTCTGGCATGAATCCGGCTATTGATTGTTCGCATCGCAATGCATAACACACACTTTTCCATTCCCGGGAGGTTCAGGGCGGCCCTTTTTCCAGCCATCGGAATGCTTCTGGCCGTCGCCGGCCTTGCGCTGGCGGGTCCACCTTCGCGCTTCGTTTCGCGCGGGCCTGGCGGCGGCGGCGCTTTCTTTGGCCCCTCGATCAATCCCTTCAATGCGAATGAGGTTTGGGTCGGGTCGGATATGAGCGATCTTTTTCATTCGACAGATTTCGGTGGCAGATGGGACACGGTGGATTTCCGGATGCTATTGGGAGGAAGCCAGCCGGGGCGGATGGAGTTTACCAGCAACCCGCTCGTGCGCTACGCCCTGAACGGCGATGTGCCGGCCCGCTCGTGTGATGGCGGCGCGACGTGGACGAACATCCCGCCCGATCCCTGGTCGCAGTCGGTCTATTGCCTTTACGCGGACCCACTGTCCACTAATCGGTTACTGCTGAGCGATTACTCGACACTCAAGATTTCGACCAACTCCGGCGCGACGTACGCGGACTGCTTCACTGCCAACGATCTGCTGATTGCCGGCGCCTTTTGGGATGGGTCACGCATTTATGTTGGCACGCGGCCCGGCCTGGTGGTGTCCACCAATGGAGGCGTATCGTTCGCCTTCGCCGGGACGCCTGGAATTCCCGCGAGCGAGGAGATGGTCTCGTTCGCCGGCGCAAAGGAAAACGGAACGCTGCGTTTCTTCTGTGTCACGTTCGCCACCGGCAATGTGTGGCCCGGCATTGCAGGCTCGGAATACTTGAGTTATTTGAAACTCTATCGGCTCGACGGTGGGACGGGATCATGGACGGTGGCCACAAACGGTGTGGCGGGCAACCACCTGTTCTTTGTGGCTGTCTGTCGCACGAACATCAGCATCGCCTACGCGGCGGGTTCTGACAACCTCAGCCAACCGGTCGTGCTCAAGACGGTGAACGGCGGCTCGTCGTGGTCCCAGGTTCTGCAGTGCATCGGGAACGCGAACGTCGCGACGGGCTGGACGGGCGATGACTCGGGAGGGTGGAATTGGAAGAAGTGGTCCTGGGGCGAATGCGCAATGGGGTTCACAGTCTGTGCGACCGATCCGAATCGGGCGGTCATTTCCGATTTTGGTTTCATTCACGTGACGACGAACGGCGGCACCACCTGGCGGCAAGCATACGACTGGCAGGAGTGTGAGAACGCCGCGGGGTCGCCCACGCCGAAAACCACTTTCTACACCGGTAACGGCGCCGAGGACACGTCGTGCTGGTCGCTATCGTGGTTTTCGAGCAACACGCTGTTTTGCAGCTTCACCGACATCCGCGGCATGCTCAGCACCAATGCAGGCAGCGCGTGGATGGCCCCCATGTCGCTCCCCTACAACAGCACCTACCAGACGCTCAAGCATCCGACCAACAGCCTCGTCTATGCCGCGATGTCCTCCGTTCACGATATGTATGCCTGGGATCGCTATTGCCAGGACAGTGCCATCGACGGCGGCACGGGCGAAGTGATGTACTCAGCGAACCAGGGTGCGACATGGGCCAGACTCATGAATCTTGGAAAGCCGGTGGTGGGCCTGTCGCTCGACCCTGGAAACCCGAACCGACTGTACGCCGCCATGGCGAACAGCTCGAACGGGGGCATCTATCGCACGATCAACCTCAACGCAGGCGTTTCCTCCACCTGGTCCAAACTCGCGACGCCCCCGCGCACGCAGGGACATCCCTATAACATCATCGTGCTCAACGACGGCACTCTCGTCGCGACTTATTCGGCGCGTATTGCGTCGGGTGACTTTCAGCCCAGCTCGGGTGTTTTTGTCAGCACGACCGACGGGGCGAGCTGGGTGGATCGCACTGCGGCCGGCATGCGATACTATACGAAGGATCTGACGGTTGATCCGCACGATCCTGCACAATCGACGTGGTACGCCGGTGTATGGGGTGAATGGGGGGCATCGTCCGGACTCGGCGGTTTGTATTTCACGACCAACCGTGGAGTTGCGTGGACTCGCATCACCACAAATCTAAAGGCGGTCGGTTCCTGCACGATCAGCCCGGTGAACCCGGACGAAATGTATGTCGCCACCGAGGACCAGGGTTTATGGTACAGCAGCAATCGTCGAGCGGCAGCGCCGGTCTTCGCGCAGCTCAGCGGCTATCCTTTCCGGTTTCCCACGCGTCTGTTCTTCAATCCCTATGACCCGAATGAAATCTGGGTTGCCAGCTTCGGCAATGGGATGCGACTCGGCCGGGTCAGTGAGCCCAAGCCCGTCCTGCGGATCCAGCGGACAAACCTGACTTCATCAGTTACAGTCACGGCGGCATCGGGCCAAAGGGTCGTCCTGTCCACCTCGCCTGATCTGCGCGCGTGGACCCCGATTGGAACGAATGTCGTGTTCACCAACCAATTGACCTTTGGCGACGTATCGTCCGCCCCGATCCGGTTCTTTCGCGCAGAAGTGCGCTGAGGCGGTCTCGCTTGATTGCGGCCAGTCGAGTCCGGAACCGGGGGGCGCTGGCATGAATTAATCTGCCCCTTGAGATTTTTCTCCCAATGCCGCATATTCATGCGGTTGCAAAGCTGCGTCGCTCTGTGCCAAGCATTGTCACGTGAGCGCGAGCTTAGCCAATAACATGCCGATCAAAGTTGCGATTGTCGATGATGACGATGGCATTCGCGCGAGCATCGCGACGCTGATCCGCCGGGCGCCGGCACTCCGGTTGGTCGGCGACTACGAAGACGCAGAGACGGCTTTGAAGGAGATTCCGCTCCGACCGCCCGACGTGGTTCTCATGGACATCAACCTTCCCGGCATAAACGGCGTGGAATGCGTCCGGCAATTGAAGAGTAACCTGCCAGCGGTGCAGTTCATGATGCTGACGGTGTATGAAGACAACGACTCCCTGTTCAATTCCCTGAAAGCCGGCGCGAGCGGCTACCTGCTCAAACGCACCGCCTCGGCGCGGCTGCTCGAGGCAATCCGAGACGTCCATGGCGGTGGCTCGCCCATGACACCCCAGCTCGCCCGGCGCGTGGTGCAGTATTTTTCAAAGCCGGCAAAAGGGGCATCCCCGATTGCCCAGCTAACGCCAGGGGAGCGCGACTTTCTGGATCAGCTTGCAAAAGGCTACGCTTACAAAGAGATCGCGGATCGGATGACGATCAGCATCGATACCGTGCGCAGCTACGTGCGGACGGTCTATGAAAAACTGCATGTCCATTCCCGGACCGAGGCGGTGGTAAAATATCTTCAGGGTTGAAGGAAGGCCCCAACAACCACCGGCCCGAGCGCCGGCCGGAGCGTAGCCAGCCGCCCGGCTCATCGCCTCCGCTCACCGCAAGCCGCCGGTGGCTCTTTCGCCTGATCACGCTGGTGGTTCTGCCGCTGGTGACCTTCACCGCCCTCGAGGGCGGCTTGCGCCTCGCCGGGTACGGCTATTCCACCCGCTTCTTCGAGAAAATTCACATCGGCGACCACGACTTCCTCGTCAATAACGAGAAATTTGGACTCAGATTCTTTCCGCCCGCACTGGCGCGGTTCTCGGGGCCCATCCGGCTGGCAGCGACCAAGCCCGCCGGCACCTATCGCATCTTCATTCTCGGCGAATCGGCTGCGATGGGCGACCCGGAGCCGGCGTTTAGTGCCAGCCGCTACCTCGAGGTTCTCCTGCGCGAACGCTTCCCCGAACAGAAATTCGAGGTCGTCAACGTCGCCATCACCGCCATCAATTCCCACGTGGTTCTGCCCATCGCCCGCGAGTGTGCTCGACATCACGGAGACCTCTGGATCATCTACATGGGCAACAACGAAATGGTCGGGCCATTCGGCGCGGCGACCGTCTTCGGCGCCCAGGCCCCGCCGCTGGCCCTGGTCCGGCTGAGCCTGGTCATTCAGCAGACCCGCGTCGGCCAACTCCTGATGACCCTGGCGCGCAAGGTCCGCGGCAAAGCCGCCACCGCTTCCTCCTGGGGCGGCATGGAGATGTTCCTGGGCAACCGCCTCCGGCCCGACGAACCGCGCAAACAAACCGTCTATGGCAACTTCCAACGCAACCTGCGCGACATCGTCCAGGCCGGCCTGGATTCGGGCGCAAAAATCATTCTCAATACGGTGGCGGTCAATCTCAGAGACTGTCCACCCTTTGCGTCGCTCTCCAACAGCAACCTGCCGGCGGCTGACCTCGCCCTATTCGAGAAACTCTACGCCGAGGGGGTCGCCGCCACGGCCCAGACCAACGCCGCACTAGCGGCACAGCGCTTCGAGCAAGCCGCCACGCTGGATTCCCGGCACGGGGAATTGCAGTATCGGTGGGGCCAAAGCCTGCTGGAGGAGACCAACCTGACGGCCGCGCGCGAGCATTTCCAACTGGCCTGCGATACGGACGCCCTGCCCTTTCGAACCGACTCGACGATCAACGGGCTGATCCGCGCGGAGGCGAGGAAGCGGGCGAGTGGGAATCTGGTCTCGTTGGATGCGGCAACGTTGCTGGGAACGAACCAGGTGGCGGGGGTCTGCGGGCAGGAGACGTTTTTCGAGCATGTGCATTTGAACTTCTCCGGCAATTATCGCCTGGGGCTGATGTGGACGGAGCAAGTGGAGGAGACGCTGCCGGCGGCCATGAGGAGCCGGGCAACGGGTGCCTGGGCTTCGCAGGACAGGTGCGAACACCTCCTGGGATTGACGGATTGGAACCGCACCTTAATCCTCCAATCCGTGGTCCGACGCTTCTATTATCCGCCCCTAAGCAGCCAGTTCAACAACCTCGGGCGGCGTGAAGCGATCGAGAACCAGATGAAAGAGCTGCGTTCGCGAATGAACCCCGCCACCGCTGCAGAGGCGCGACAACAATTTCACGATGCCTTGCAGCACGCGCCCGACGACCACTACCTGCGCGAAGCATACGCGGCGTTTCTCCAATCCATCGGTGACTTGAAAGGAGCCACGAGCGAGTGGCGTCGAGTCCACGAGTTGTTGCCAAAGGATTTTCTCTCGTGCTACCAACTCGGCCGGCTTTTGTCTTTGCAGAGTCAATGGACCGAAGCTGAGGCGTGCCTGACCCAGGTGGTAGCCGCGCACCCGGGCATGGTCGAGGCTTGGTACGAACTGGGCAATGTCCACGCCGGCCAGGCAAAGACTGAGCAGGCTCTGGCGGACTACGAACAAGCGCGACAGCAACGGCCACAAGACCCTCGGATCTGCTACGGCATGGGCAAGGCGCTGGCGAAATTGAAGCGACGACCCGAGGCCATTGAGCGGTTCCGCCAGGCGCTCCATCTCAATCCGGATTATTGGGAAGCGCATTTCGAGCTGGCCGGGGAGCTGGCTTTTGACGAGAAGATCCCGGAGGCAAGAGCCGAATTCGCCGAAGCCGTCCGCCTCCAGCCCGCAAACCCCCGGCCTCATTTCAACCTCGGTGTCATGCTGGCCAAACAAAAACAATACGATGACGCGCAACGCGAATTTGAGGAAACTCTCCGACTGGAGCCCAACAACCCAACCGCCGCGCAATACCTTGCGCAGGTCAAAGTTCTGAAAAACCGCCAGAGGCAGTGACAATCGGCTTCTTGAGCGGAGTGAAATGGGTTAAGTATTCCGATCGCGTCCAGGGCTGCAAAAGCCGCAATCCCTGAGATTTGCTTATCTTGCTACCGCACAAACATGCGGTTGAAACTTGAGGCGCATAACCTATGCTGGTGGGGTTGTATATCGCCTGAATAACCCAAACTATAATGACAGCAAATAGCTATGAACCTCACAATTAACACCAAACCATTCCAACTAACGACCGCAGCAGGGCTTCTGCTCGGCACAGCGGTTGCCGTGTCGGCCGCCAGCAGCATCGTGACCTTCCAGGTGGACATGACCGCGCAAATTCAAAACAGCACCTTCACCCCCGGGGTGAACGTCGTCAACGCTCGGGGGTCGTTCAACGGGTGGGGGACATCCCTATTGACCAACAATCCGGCGGGTGTCAACACAAACCTCTACCGCGGCACATTCGACGATACCAGCGATGCTAACGGAGCTACGCTGTATTATAAGTATTGCATCGGCGACGGAGTCTGGGAATCCATGGCCAACAACCGGCAGTGGGGCCTGCCGGCTGCCAACGGGGGCAGCGTAGTTCTGCCAGCTTACTTCTTTAACAATGTCGCGCCGACCAACCTTGTACCCGTGACGGACGACGTTACGTTCCAGGTCGATATGACCCAGCAGATTACGCTTGGGAACTTTACGCCAGGGACCAGCACCGTTTACATCCGGGGAAGTTACAACGGTTGGGGCGGCGGCACTGCCATGACCAACGACCCGGCGGGCACCAATCCAAAGCTGTATAGCATGACCGTCACCGGCAGCCCCGACCTGCCGGACTCGCCCCAGTTTTATAAATATTTCGTCGATACGGGAGCTCTTTGGGAGAATTCTCCTCCCATGCTGAACGCGGACGGTTCGGGTAACCGCGTCTATAATCTGCTGCAAACCGACGGTGTTTTGGTTCTGCCCGCAGTATATTTCAATGACCAGGGCCCCGTCCCGCCCATCACAAACGTCATCACGTTCCAAGTGGACATGTCCGTTCAAGCGTCCATCGGGAAATTCGACCCGTCTCTTGGCGATTACGTGGAAGCTAGAGGTTCCTTCCAAGGTTGGAGCAGCGGCTTCACATTGACCAACCGGCCGGCGCCTGACACCAACGTTTACGTTGGAGTCTGGACGATAGTGAACAACCCGGGCACGGCTGTAACTTATAAGTTTTGGGACACCAAGTTCCCAGGGAACTACGAGAATCCTATCAGTACCGGTGGTGCCAACCGGTCATTTAATCTCCTGACCACCAACGGCAACATCGTCGTGGCCGATGTGTTGTTCAGCGACATCCAATTGAGCGACGTGCTGCCGACGGAAACGGTCGTCACGTTCAGTGTCAACATGACCAATGCGGTTGGAACGGACTCGCACGTGTTTAACCCGAGTGCGGACAGCGTCTATATCAACGGTGATTTCCTGGGCTGGCCAACTTGGGATGTCCTCCTGCCTCAGGTCACCAATAATCCGGTCGGCAGCGGGATTTACACGTTCCAACAGACGTTTGCCGCGGGCAGTTTCCTGCCGCTAACCTACAAATACAGCATCAACGGTATAGACAACGAGGCGGGCTTCGGTCAGAACCATCTCCGCTACATTCGCAGCGGCGGCAACTATGTCCTGCCGCTGGATAAATTCGGCACTGCGCTTTCGGAGCCTCAAAACGGCAACATCGCGATTGGCGCCCAGTCCGGTGGCAAGGTTCCCGTTAGCTGGCTCGGCACCCCGGGAATCCTCCTGCAAACCGCGGCCAGTCTGAGCAGTCCCATACACTGGACGACCGTCCCCGGCACCGCTGGTCTCGGCCCGCCAAACGGGTACCTTTCGCCCAACGGCTTCGTCAGCTTGACCAATTACACGGTTGGTCCCAATCCAACCTACTTCCGGTGGGTTAAGCCCGGAACACAGCCTGCACCTTAATCATTCAAACCGGCCTGCGGCACCGGGGCGCGCGTTGGGCGCATCCCGGGCCGCACGGGCCACAGCCCAGGGGTCGTTTCAGCGCGGGTCAGGAGCACTTGGTAAAATGAAATCTGAAAGAAAAGCGTTTACGTTGATCGAACTCCTGGTGGTTATCGCCATCATCGCAATCCTGGCTGCCTTGTTGCTCCCCGCGCTGGGTCGGGCCAAATCAAAGGCGCAGGCGGTCACGTGCATGAACAATAATAAGCAGTTGGGTCTGGCCTGGCAAATGTATGCCAATGACAACCGGGATGTGCTGGCCGTTAATACCGACGGCTACCACGCAGACCCGAAGTTTCCCGTGTCGTGGGCTGGGGGCCTGCTGGATTGGAATACCACCACCGCAAATACAAACACTCTCTATCTAACGGATGATCGGTTCGCCTTGATGGGACCCTATGTCGCCAAGTCCACCAAGATTTTCTGGTGCCCCACCGATACATATCTCAGCACCGCGCAACGGTCGTTAGGCTGGCCCCATCGCATCCGCAGCGTCGCTATGAATGCGGCGATAGGCGATGGTCCCAAATATACTGGCTTTTCCTGGAGCACGGGCCCCCCTCCATTCTGGTGGGCGAAGAAGATGGGTGACCTGAACGCCCCCGGTCCCTCCAGCAGTTGGCTCTTCGTCGATGAACACCCCGACAGCATCGATGACTGCATCCTTTACACCAATCCCTACTTCACCACCGGAACGGGCCAGTTCACGGAATTACCCGCCAACGATCACGGTGGCGCCTGCGGTTTGGGCTTTGCAGACGGTCATGCCGAAATCCACAAATGGTCGGATTCGCTCAGCCTCCAACCGGTCCGGTACACGACAAGAAACCAGGTAAGCGTATCTAACAGCAAAGACCTCGCGTGGTTGTCCCAGCGCACCCCTCACCAATAAGGGCGCACCGGCCCACGGTGTCTTGCGGGAAGTCATCGATCCAATCATCACCGGCCAAACCCGACTCAGTCTGATTCATCACCACAGCGACACCGGATCACACATACCACGACATTGAGAGAGCCTGCCTTGCGGCAGGCTTTTTCTTGTAACTCTTCAGGTCCGAGCGTGGGGCAGACCTCCGGTCCAATGCCGCTAGGATTTGCCCATCCTCATCCCGGAGGGATGGCCGACAATAGCCCAACGTTTGAACGTTGGGTGCGCGAGTTTAGAGGTGCATAAGTCCCGACAGGGACGGCTGAACCCCTGCGAGATCGTTTACCAGGAACGTGGTCGGCGGCAAGGGCCGATTGTCCCCAGCTCGGCAACCCCAAGGCTCCTCAGCCTTTCAAAACTGTAATCACCCCGAAAGGCTCCCGCAACGGGCGCATGGTCTCTTATATCAGTAAATGAGAGCGACTAGCGATGACGCTCACAACGACGAAACAACAAATAGAGAATCATGAATAATCCGAACTGGAACAAAGAAACAGATATGAACGCCGGCCGACCTCACACCGACCGAGCGCTTGATAGCAGTGCCACTGGGCCTGCCGTCACCGAAGACGAACTGGAGGCTTACCGTTTCCGCGGCACACCCATCCGCCGACCGGTGCCGCCACTCGTCCCTCAACCTCTGCCGGGATCCCATAACGGCCACGGCAACAATGGATCGAGCGGCGGACACAATGAACGCATCCAGTCGATCAATGAAGCCGTGCGCCAAACCTCCGCCTGGATTGCGCCGCTGCGCCAGGAAATCTCGCGCGTGCTGGTGGGCCAGAAGAACCTCGTGGACCGGTTGCTCGTGGGCCTCGTGACCAATGGCCACATCCTTCTTGAAGGCGTGCCAGGCCTGGCCAAGACGCTCTCGCTCAAGACCCTGGCGGCGGCCACACAACTGAAGTTTCACCGCTTGCAGTTTACCCCGGACATGCTGCCTGCCGACATCGTCGGCACCATGATCTACAACCCGCGCGACGGCAGCTTCCATACCAAGCACGGCCCCGTCTTCAGCAATTTCATTCTGGCCGACGAAATCAACCGCGCCCCGGCCAAGGTGCAGAGTGCCCTGTTGGAAGCAATGCAGGAACGCCAAGTGACCCTGGGCGACGACACCTACCAACTGCCGGAGCCGTTTCTGGTGATGGCGACGCAGAACCCGCTCGAACAGGAAGGCACCTACCCGCTGCCGGAAGCGCAGGTTGATCGTTTCATGCTTAAGGTCATCGTCGATTATCCGAACCGCATCGAGGAGCGCGCTATTCTCGATACCATGGCCACCAGCGAGCCGAACCTGGCAGTGCAGCCGGTGGTTTCGGGCGACGACATCCTGGGCGCCCGTCATGTGGTTAACTCGGTTTATGTGGATGACAAACTCAGGGACTACATCGTCGATATGGTCTGGGCAACGCGTGACCCGAAGCGTTACGGCATCGACCTCAATGGCTACGTCCGCTACGGGGCTTCACCGCGCGCGACGATCGCGCTCACCATGGCCTCCAGAGCGTGGGCGTTCTTGAATGGCCGGGGTTACGTCACCCCGCAGGACGTGAAGACCTTCGCGCTCGATGTGCTGCGCCACCGCGTCGCCGTCAGCTATGAAGCCGAAGCGGAAAACATCACTTCCGAAAACATCATCACCAAAGTGCTCGAGACCCTGCCGGTGCCGTAAGAGAAGTCAAAGACTGAAGACTGAAACATAGGCTCCTGCGCTACAGATATGAACACCGAACAAGCCAAAGAAATCCTTAAGAAGGTGCGCCAGATCGAAATCCGCACCAACCGGCTGGTCAACGATTCGCTGGCCGGCCAATATCACTCGGTCTTCAAAGGCCGCGGCATGGACTTCGACGAGGTGCGCGAATACGTCCCTGGCGACGAGGTGCGCGCGATTGATTGGAACGTAACGGCGCGAGCCGGGCGGCCGTTTGTGAAGAAGTTCACCGAGGAGCGGGAGCTGACGATCCTGCTGGCGGTTGATGTGAGCGCTTCCGGCAACTTTGGGTCCGGCCCGCAGAGCAAACGTCAGATGGCCGCCGAGCTGGCGAGCGTGCTGGCTTTCTCTGCCATCCGCAACAATGACAAGGTTGGGCTGGTGCTCTTCACCGATCAGATCGAGCAGTACATCCCGCCGAAGAAGGGGCGGCAGCACGTTTTGCGCGTCATCCGTGAGATTCTGTATTTCGAGCCGCATTCGCGAGGGACGGACATCGTCCGCGCGCTCGACTTCGCCAACCAGGTCACCAATCGCCGCGCAATCATGTTCCTGCTCTCGGACTTTGAGCTGCCCAACCAGGACCAGGCCCTGGCAGAGGTGCGCCGCGCCGTCCGTCTCGCCAGCCGCCGCCACGATGTTGTGGCGATCCACGTCCACGACCTCCGCGAAATGGAGCTGCCTGATGTGGGCCAGCTTGCAATCGAGGATGCCGAGACCGGCGAACTGATCGAGCTGGATACGACCAGCGAACGCGTCCGCAGCCGGTTCGCCGAACTGGCCCAAAAACGGGTGGACAAGTTGCGCCGCGCGCTGGCCGGGGAAGGCGTGGACGCCCTCAACCTTGACACGCGCGAGCCATACGAACCAGCCCTGCGATCGTTCTTCAAGAATCGTGAAAGGAAAATGCGATGAAAAACCGAAACCTTCCTCAGAAACCGCCACTCTGCGGCCGGGCGCTCGCCCTTAGTTTGATGGTTGCCGCCCTGAGCGCCGCCGCGCTCGAAAACTCGATGCCGCGCCAGGATGCCGGACATGCCAGCTCCCCGCCTGCCACGAGATCCACACTCCAAACGACCACGCCGGGCGCAAAACCCGACAGCACCCAACCGGCCCCTGGCAACACCAGGTCCGCACAAACCACTTTGACGCCGGCCGCACCGGTGACTTCCAAGGTTCCTGCCTCCTCCGAAGAAGACATCCGGGATATCCGGCAGCCCAGGCACCTCCCCACACCCATCCCCTGGGCCGCAGCGATGGCCGGCGTCATAATTCTTGCGGCGGCATCGTTCGCGACGTGGAAATACATTCGTCGCGCCAGGTTACTGGCAATGGCGCCTTACGAATTCGCCCTCCAGCAGCTCGAGGCAGCCCGCCGGCTCATTGACCCGGAGCACGCGCGTGAGTACTGCTTCGCGGTGTCGGAGATCATCCGAAACTACATCGAGGTCCAGTTCCACCTGCACGCGCCCCGGCTGACGACCGAAGAATTCCTGCGGAACCTGGTGGAGGTGCGGGAATCGATGCTCGCGTCGCACCGCGCGCTGCTCGGCGACTTCCTGCAGCATTGCGATCTGGCGAAGTTCGCCGGCTGGCGCTACTCGAAGCCCGCCCTCGAGGAGATGCACAACACTGCTGCTGACTTCGTGCAACAAGCTGCCGCACATGCCGCGGCACCGGGTTCCAAAACAGCCGGGCCCGTGCCGGTTGCAACGGCCATCCAAACGTCAGAGCCCACTGTCACCCTGGAGCGGTTCAAAACAGAAACGGTTTAACCTCCCCTTAACCCAGAAGAAACGCGCTATGAGAATGAATCAACAACAACACTCCTGGTCAACGCACAGTGACACCGGAAATGATGGCCGAAGAGTGATTACGCTACGGCAGACCCCGAGCCGCGATAACGACCAGCCGCCCCAAGCGGGGACGCCCGCGCACCGCCGCAGGAAAGTGATCGTTCAGTTCGCCTCGGAGGATATGTCCACGGTTCCGGTTCCGGTTCGGGTCTATTCGCCGACCGAACGTCTCGTCTCATACCAACCTAAACTCCAACTCCTTAACGCCTGGTAATCCTATGATTCGCTTCCTCAATCCTGAGTTCCTCTGGCTGCTGGCACTGCTTCCGTTGCTCGCGCTCTGGCGCGGACGCAAAGGGCGCGTGGCGGCTGTTGAATATTCAAACGTTGAAATCGCCCGTGCCGTTGCGCAGGAAACCCGCAGCCGCCCAGCCCGCTGGACCACGATGCTCCGCCTGCTGGTGGCGACACTCCTGATCTTCGGTTTGTCGCGCCCGCAATGGGGCCGGGGCCGGACGGAAGTTCAGGCCAGCGGCGTGGACCTCATGCTCGCACTGGACGTTTCCAGCTCCATGGAAGCGCTGGACTTCAACCTCGGCGACCAGCCCGCCAGCCGCGTCGAGGTCGTCAAGTCGGTTGTCGCGAAGTTTATCCAGGCCAGGCCCAACGACCGCATCGGCATGATTGCCTTTGCGGGCGCCCCATACCTGGTGAGCCCGCTCACTCTGGATCACGACTGGCTCAAGCAAAACCTCGAGCGCGTCAGAATCGGTCTGGTGGAGGACAGCACGGCCATCGGCTCCGCGATTGCGGCGTGTGTGAACCGTCTTCGCAACCAGCCTTCGACATCCAAGATACTTGTCCTCCTGACCGACGGCGTTAACAACGCGGGCAAAGTCGCGCCCCAGACCGCCGCCGAGGCGGCGCGGACCATGGGCGTGAAGGTCTATACCATTGCCGCAGGCACCCAGGGCCAGGCGCCCATACCGGTCAAGGACCAGTTTGGGAATCAGCGTATCGTTATGGCCAAGGTCGATGTGGATGAAGAAGCTCTGAAGAAGATCGCAGCCGAGACCGGCGGCAAATTCTTCCGCGCTACCGACACCGATTCCCTGAAGAAAATTTACACCGAAATCGACCGCATGGAGAAGACCACGCGCCACGTGAAAAACTTCGAGAAGTACCACGAACTGTTCGCCTTCGCCGTCCTGCCAGGCTTGGCCCTGCTTGGCCTTACCCTGGGCCTCGAACAAACCCGCTTCCGTCGCCTGCCGGGAGCGTGATCCCACCGATTCGCACTAATATAAATTCACTGAAACAATAATTATGAAATTTGCCCATCCCATTTGGTTACTCGCTGGATTGATTGCCTGTGCGGCCCTGGTCTGGCGCTATCGCCGATTTGACGCCCGCCAGCGAACCGAGCTGAGGAAGTTCGCCTCGGAGAGCCTCATTGCCCAGCTCACGGCATCCGTCAGTCTCGCCCGCCGTCAGTTCAAGCGCGCGCTGGTGGTCGCCGGCGTTGCTTGCCTGGCCGTTGCGCTGGCCCGGCCGCTCGTCGGTTTCCGGTGGGAGCAAGCCAGCCGCAAAGGCCTCGACCTGCTCTTCGCTGTGGATACTTCCCGGAGCATGTTGGCCCGGGACGTTAAGCCAGACCGCCTCTCCCGCGCCAAGATGGCCGTGGAAGATTTGCTTGGGAAAATGGATGGCGACCGCATTGGCCTCATCGCTTTCGCAGGGAATTCCTTCCTTCAATGCCCGCTCACGCTCGACTACGACGCCTTCCGCGAATCGCTGGACGCCGTCGATACGAAGATCATCCCGCGCGGGGGCACAGACATTGCCGCGGCTATCCATGAAGCAGAAGCCGCGCTCGAAGGAAGTGGAAACAGCGAGCGCATCCTGGTCTTGCTCACGGATGGCGAAGATCTGGAAGGAAGCGCGCTCGAGGCGGCACGAATGGCGGGGAAGAACAGCCTGAAGATATTCACGGTGGGTGTCGGCAGCGACAACGCAGAGCTGATCCCGGTGGTGGATGAAAAGGGTGGAACTCAGTTCCTGAAGGACGCGTCAGGACAGTTTGTAAAGTCGCATCTCGACGAATCCATGCTCAAGCAAATCGCCGAAGCCACCGGAGCAATGTATCAACCGCTCGGTCAGCAGGCGCAGGGTTTGGAAACAATCTACGAGAAAGGCCTCGCCCAATTCACCCGCCACCAATTGTCGTCTCGGATGCACAAGGTATATATCGAGCGGTTTCAATGGCCGCTGGCTCTGGGGTTACTGTGCCTCGTGCTCGATCCGTTGATTGACCTCCGCCGCCGCATGGCACGGATGCAGCCGGCAGGAAAGACCCGCCCCTCCCTGTTTGTCTCTTGGAACAAAAGGGCGCGCCCGGCTTACGCCGCGACGGCAGCCTCAGTTGCTCTGCTCATCCTGGGGTTCGCCACGTCGGCAGACGCCTCGGTGCGGAGCGGTGAGAAAGCTTTCCACAAAGGCGACTATGCCAAAGCGGAGCAAGAGTACCGGCAAGCCGCGGTGAAGAGTCCGGACAAACCCGTGCTCCAGTTCAATCACGGCGCCGCTGCCTACAAATCAGGAAACTTCGTCGCTGCCGCCCAGTCCTTCGCCAAGGCGATGAAGACCGGCGACCTGAAACTGCAGCAGGATGATTACTACAACCTTGGCAATACACAGTACCGGATCGGCCAGAAAACAGAGAAGGCCAACACCCAGGAAACGATCAAGTCCTGGGAAAACGCGGTGCAGTCTTACGAGGCTGCCCTGAAACTCAAAACCGACGATGCCGATGCAAAATACAACCGGGACCTGGTGAGGCGGAAGCTGGAAGAACTCAAGAAACAGCAAGACCAACAAAGCCAGGATAAGAATCAACAAAACCAGAAGGATAACAACACCCAGAACAAGAACGACAATCAACAGGACAAAGATCAGAACAAACAGAACGATAAGAAAGACCAAAAGAACGACAAAGACCAGCAGAAACAGAGTGCCCAGGCCGGCCAGAAGCCCGGGTCGATGAAGAAAGATGGCCAGCCACAGGCCCGCAATCCGCAGCCAAATGAGGGCGGCCAGGACCAGGCCGATACCCAGCGCGACCCCGGCCAGATGTCACGCGAGGAAGCCAGGCAGTTGCTCGACTCGCTCAAGAGCGGCGATCGCAAGATGCCCCTCGAACCTTCCACCCGCGGCAATGGTGGTGTCCGCAACGATGAGCCGCTGAAAGACTGGTAAAACCTATGATGGAGGCAAGGCAGATGAAAAATGACAATTGCAGCAATATCCCACGACCTGCGGCGCAACAGCCTCCGCATTCGCATGATCTGAGCCCCAGTCAGAGCCATGCCTTAACGCGCCACGAGTTCTACCCGTTAGTCCTGACCGACCGCGCGCAAAAGCGGCGAGCCGCCAGGTTCCTGGCTCGTCTGCGCCGGGCTGTCTTGCCTGCGGCGCTGATTTTGGTGGCCGCCTCGGTCGCCATAGCCACGACATCGAGCATGAGCGCGACGCTGGAATCGGCCGATGCACCCGACAAGAACAGTTTCGGCTTCCTTCGCTTGATTTCACCAAAGAAGGCGTTCTATGTCGGCGAAATCGTGCCCGTAGAATTGAAGGCCTGCTTCCGGGCAGGCGTGGAATTGCGGGTGGACGGCCTGCCAAGACTCAACGGCGACGCTTTTACCATGAACAAACTTGGCGACCAGCCGGAGCGCAGCCAGCAGGTCATCGGTGCCGTGCCCTATACGGTTTTCTCCTGGTCAACCGCCATCACCGCCGTGAAGGCAGGCGATTACGAGTTGAGCGTCGAAATCCCAACCACCGTCACCGTCCGCCAGCAAGTTCAGCGGCCACGGGCGCGGACGCGCGATCCCTTCGGCGACTCGTTCTTCGATGATGTCTTGAACGACGAGTTCTTCGCCAACTTCTTCGGCGCGGCCACGCAGAAACAAGTCGCTCTCAGCAGCCTGCCTGGCACCGTGAAAATCCTCTCCTTGCCGGCGGAAACCCGCCCTTCGAGCTTTTCGGGCGCGGTTGGCACGTTTGATCTCACGGCCGAAGCTGCGCTAATTCAGACCGCCGTTGGTGATCCAGTGACGCTCAAGCTTAGGATCACCGGCTCGGGCAACTTCGATCGCGTTAACGCGCCGGCATTCGAGAAAACCGTGGCATGGAAGCCCTATAAGCCGAGCGCGAAATTCGAGTCCGAGGACAGTGCTGGTTACACCGGCGCCAAGACCTTCGAGCAGGCACTGGTGCCAACACAGGCAGGCAATCTCGAGATTCCTGCCATCGTCTTCAGTTTCTTCGACCCGGAGACAAAGCTATACGTCACGCGAACCACGACGCCCCTTAGCATTGAAGTCGTGCCAGGCCAGACCGCGTCCCCCGCCACTCCGCCGACGGTGCCAGCCCCAGACTCCCCGACGGTGCCTGCGCCTGCGCCTGCGCCTGCGGCGGCGACGGCGACATCTCCAGACATGGTTCCAAACAAACTCACCCCGGGTGTATTCACTGCCGCTCTGCGCCCGTGGTTTTTCAACCCGTGGCTGGCAATCTCTGCGCTGGTTCCCGCAGTGGCGCTGATCTTCATCCTCCGTCTTGTTCGCCGCCAACAAAAGTTGGCACGCGACCCGCACCGCGCCCGGCTTGCGGAAGCCCGTCATGCGGTACAGGCACAACTTAGGATTATGGAAGGCGCCGTGTCACAGGGAGCCGTTGCGGAGTTTTTTGCAGCGGCACGCGGTGCCTTCCAAAGTCAACTCGGCTTGCGGTGGGGTCTCCCACCCCAAACCATCACGCTTGCGGAAATCAATGTCCGCATGAACGGCGAAGCTGAAGGCTTCCGGTTCATTCTCGAATTGGCCGACGAGGTAACCTACACCGGACGCACCTTCGCCGCCGCCGATTTGCAAAAATGGTTCAAAATCGTCAACACCGAACTCAAGAAGCTGGAAACCCAATGAAAACTCAGAACACCGAAGCTGTTTTGCATCCCACAGCCCTTCAGTGGTGGGGCCGTCAACCCGAACACATGCCGCTCCGCTGGATGGTCGCCACAGGTGCCACAGGAGATAACAGAGGGAACAGAGATGGAAGCCCAACATAAGCCCCTGCCCGATTCAGGCAATGGCAGATCTATTTCTCCGTTATCTCCGTTTGCTCCTGTTCAATCCCAAACCCATGAACCAACAGGAGCGAACGGAGAGAACGGAGGGGGATGAAGCCACTCTCCGAGACGCTATCGCGACCATCACGCGCGTCCGCAGTTCCACCAGGTTTTGGAGTGCGTCCGCTCGCCTGCGCCTTATACGTATCTTCAGCGACGAAGATTTTCCCAGCTCCGTCAGGAGCGGCATGTCGGATGGGACCAGACGAATGGTTTCATGCCGCTCCTGACGGAGCTTGCGGAGACCGTTGTTGATTTCGATTCCTATCAACATGCCGCTCACTGACGGAGAGCTGTCGGGGGCGGACCGTCGGGCTTAGCTCCGTCAGGAGCGGCATGTCGAATTGGGGACCAGACGAGGAGCAGGCAGGGGCGGACGCACTCCAAAACCTGGCGGAGATTGATCTGAAATCCCGCGGATGCAGTGTTCTGGAATTTTGGAAGGCCGTCCGTCCAAAAAAAATACCCGTCTCGCGAACGAGACAGGTCCAGACGGATTGTTGAACAGAAACTCTACGGGGCGGCGTAATCTCGCCCGCCGGGCGG
>JBAXTC010000490.1:0-6093 GCA_037130375.1 Verrucomicrobiota bacterium
GCAAGTTTGCGGCGGGCCACGGCGTAGGAGAAGTATTTCAGGCCCAGGGCGTAGTTGGTCCTGGCCCAGTCTTCCTGCATGGCATGATCTTGGAGGAGGGCGCGGACTTGCTCGACGACGTCCCCGGTCACGAGTTGCGCCAACTCGATGGTCTTGAAGCCGAGGGGGTCAATGTCGCGGGCATAGACGGCATAGGTGTTCACTACCACCGGTTTGCCAAAATAGACCGCTTCCAGGAAGGCGTTGCCGAAGCCTTCGTAATGGCTCGGATAGGTGACAAGGTTGGCGTGGGGATATACATCGGACAGGGTGTAAACCTTCTTCCCCTCGGCGTTCGTGCCGCGCATTTGGCCGACGCGACCGCTGATGAAGCGCACGTCAATGCCGGCATCGGCGATGCGGTCGGTGAGCATGGCCATGTAGGCGTTGCCTTCGTCGCCGGCGGGATGGGAGATGACCAGCTTGGCGCGCGGATCTTTAAGGCGGCGGACGAGTTCGATGGCGTGCTCGATCCCTTTGCGCTGCACGACGCGGGTAGGCTGAAGGATGAACCAATCGTCCTCGCGCAGGCCGATTTCAAAGCGAAGGTCGCGGTTGTAGTCGTCCAGACCGGGGGGAGGCGTCTCGAAGTCCAGCACGTTGGGGATGACCTGCGATGGGATGCCGAGCCGGCGGGCCAGCTCCTTTTGCTGCATCGAATTGATGACGACGTGTTCCATTCCGTAGAGCAGCGGGGGGAAGGCGGCCTGGAGGTAGTCGTTGACCCCGTTGAGGGTGAACCGCTCCCGTTCCCAGGCGAAGTCGTGGTGGTGGGCGATGACCGGGAAGTTGGTTTCAGCAATCACCTCGGTCATCGCCAGCCCCAGCGGAACGTGCATCGGAATGGCCAGGATATTTTCCGGCACGAGAACTTCGAGCCGGAACTTCTCGATGAAACGGTAGATCTCGTCCTTGAGCCGCTCCTTGATGGACTGAATCTGATTGGTGACGGCACGGGTGCGGAGCGGCACGCCGAAGAGTTTGCTTTGCACGTCGGCGACTTCAGGGTGGTTGAAGAAAGCGAGCGGGGCGGTGTGGCTGGTCTCGTCCGGCGAGTCGAGCAGCCCAGCCATCCAGAAGCAGGAATGGTCCATGCCGCTGAGAATGTGCGCCCATTTGCGGGCTTCGAGGGTGACGCCATCGGTGCCGTGAAAGCGCGTCGAGATAAAACCAATGCGCTTGGGCGCGCCCGTGGTGAGGATGCAGATGCTCATGGTAAAATCGTTGGTTGTGGTCCGTGCAAGGTTTCGCGCAAGCCGGCCCAATCCCCATTCGCCGCTGGTCCCAACTGCCACGTCCGCCAGGCGTGAGCCTTGGCGGGATCGATGTCGTTGTCGAGGCGGTCGCCCACCATGAGGGTATCGCGGGGGGAAATTCCGAGGGCGGCGAGGCGGGCGGTGAGAATTTGGAAAACGTGCGGGTCGGGTTTGCTGAAGCCGTGCTCGAAGGACCAGAAGCAGAGACGGCTTTCAAACAGGTCCAGCCCGAGCGCGTGAGTTGCCAGCGCCTCCGTGAGTTCGCGCAGTGTATAGGCTTGGGCGTTCGAGGCGATGCCGAGCAGGCCGGGTCGGCCCTTGAGCCAGCGCAACGCAGCGGCCGTCTCGGGAGCCATGCGCGTGGAGTGGCCGGTCTGGATTTGGCGGAACAGGAATTCCTCCTGGTCGTGGCGCGAGAGCCGGACCACTTCGGGTATGACTTCAGCCACAACTGTGGGCCAGTGAACTTCGGGCCAGGGGATGCCTCGTGCCTGGGCGTCCTGGTGGTGCCGGGCAATCACATGGCTCGACGCGACGGAAAATTGGAGGCGGCTCAGCCGGGGTTCGGCGCCGAGTAGGTCGCGGCAGAGGCGCTGCCAGCGAGCGTCGGCGTCGGGCGCGGGCGGGCCGACTTCGAGAAGCGTGCCGTAGATGTCCAAGATGACAGCGCGGACGTTCATGTGCGAGAGTTCCACAAGAGAGGGTAGAGGTATTCCGCGCGCAGTTTCTTGCGGAGAAATTCTGCCTGCGCCCTCCGGCTGGCACCGGCGGGCGGAGCCTTGGAAAGCAGCGGCGGGACGAGTGCAAGGAAACGCCGGACGTAGGCTCGGCCGCCAAGCCATCGCGCCGCCGAACGCGGCCACGGACTCGTCTGGAGCTGCCCCGCAACGGCCCGTTCCCGCCACGTCGTCAGAAAGGGATTGAGCGGGGCGCAGCGCTCCCGCGAACGCTCGACTGGCTGGGCCAGCACTTCGAGTTGCGCGGTGAAGGTGAGACGGCTGAAGGGCACGGGGCACGGCGTGTCTCCCGTAGCGAGCACGGCGGGTGTGCCGACCAGGCTGGCGGCAGCGCGGGGCATCAAGCTCTTCCACTCCGCGAATAATCGAGCCTGGCGCTCGCGCTCGGCGTGCCAGTTGAACAGTGACGGGTCCACCCGGACTTCGCGATAGGACTGCGGGAATTTGAATCCGAACTTCGCCAGGTCGGGCGCGATGTTGGGCAGCTCTCGCGCGACGAGCGGACGCCGAAGTGCCGCCGCTTCGAGATAGGGCAGACCAAAGCCTTCCTGAAGCGACGTAAGAAGGACCGTTTCGCTGGCGGCCAGGAGTTCCGGGACGGAGGGCTTCCGGCTTTCGTCCCCCTGGAGGATGCCGAGGCGCAGACGCCAGCCATGCGTTTGCGCGGCGGCAGCGAGGGCGTCCGCGTAGGCCTGTTCTTCGCCAGAACTCACGCCGCCGGTGGTCACGAGCCAGGCTTCGGGTCGCAACCAGCGCGTCAGCAGCAGCGCCTCGGCGATGTTCTTGCGCCGGAGTAGCCGGCAGGGCAGCAGCCATACGGGCGCCTCCTCGCCAAGTTGTTGACCCAGCCAAACGCGGACAGCTTGAACTCGAGAGGCGCAAGGTGGCGCCGCCGACTCGACAGGGTTGGGCAGCCAGCCGGCCAAGCCGGGGAAATGCTTTTTGAGCACCGAGGCGTCACCGTGGTTAATGGCGACATGACAGACTCGGGGCGAGGCAGCCAGCGCGGCGCTGGCCACGGCGCGAAGCGTGCGAAAACCCGGCTCGCGCATGGCCGTGAAGTGGTGCCAGCGGTTCTCGAACCACCAGTCGTGGTGATGCGCGATGAGCGGAATACCGTCGCAGTGGCAGAGGAAGGCGAGTTCGCGCGCGAGGTAGAGATTGCGACCAAGGGCGAGGTTGTGCGCCCAAACCAGGCAGTCGTCATGCATGTCATCGTCCAGCAGTTGCAGGATGCCATCCAACACGCGCCGCCTGACGCGCTGGCCCTCCCGGGCCAGTTCGGACAAGTAGCCAAATGCCGGCTGGACCAGAACCTTGACGGGCGTGCCGGGGAGTCGCTTGCGAAAGGTCCGCAACCAGACCGGGTCGGGGGCTTCACCGGTGGCCAGCACCACGGCACGGACACGTTCCGGCCAGTGCGCGACCAGGTGCGGCGTGGCAACCTCGATGACACGCCGAACGCCGCCGGGCCTAAAGTGGTGATGAACAATGACCAGCTTCAATGTTTGAAATGTCACACAAGACCGGCGCTGGCGCGAACCTTTTTGAATTTAAGCTTCCCTTTGGGCGACATTTTATTGACGCAGCGTCGCTTTCCGAAGAGAATCTCCGCACATTGCGAACGATAAGAAAGTTCGCAGAGCAAACCCAAGGGTCCGATGGCGCGTGCTGTCGGAGGTAACCCGGGTGGTCGGGCCGCCATCCGAAGAAGGGAACTATTTATGTCAGACTTCTTTCAAACGGGTGCCATTGCCACGTTGCATCGGCTGGGAAAACCCAATCTGCCGCGGCTCGAGCAGGAGCTGGAAAGATTCTCGGAGGAAACCCCGATGGCTTTGGTGCTGCCATGCCACATCAAGGAGCTCGGCACCCAGGCGTTGAAGCTGATCGTGCGCGAGCTCAAGAATGTCACCTACATCAAGCAGATTGTAGTGGGCATTGATGGGGCGGCGCGCGCGCGCGACTACTTCAAGGCCCGCACCTTCTTCCGCCAGTTGCCGCAACGGCCAACGCTCCTCTGGAACGACGGTCCGCGGATGCAACAGCTTTACAAGAAACTCGATGACGCGGAACTGAGCGCCGGCTCCGGCGGCAAGGGGCGCAACGTGTGGACGTGCTTCGGCTATGTGCTGGCCAGCGAGCAGGCGCGCATGGTGGTGGTGCATGACTGCGACATCATCACCTACAGCCGCGAATTGCTGGCCCGGCTCTGTTACCCGGTGGCGCACCCCAACCTGGGCTTCGACTTCTGCAAGGGCTACTACGCGCGGGTCAGCGACCAACTCAATGGCCGAGTCATGCGGCTTATGGTCACACCGCTGATTCGCGCGCTAAAGAGCATCCTGGGCACGCACCCGTTCCTCGTCTATATGGACACGTTCCGCTACCCGCTGGCGGGAGAGTTCTCGCTGGATGTGGACCTGGTGAGACGCCTGCGGATTCCCTATGACTGGGCTTTGGAAGTTGGGGTGCTGGCGGAGGTGTTTCGCAACGCTGCGCCCCGAGCCATTTGCCAGTCCGAATTGTGCGAGAATTATGACCACAAGCACCAGGAACTCTCCACGCGCGACGTGGATAAGGGATTGAACAAAATGGGGGTGGACATCGCGAAATCCTTTTTCGGGAGGATGGCGGCCGAAGGCATCAAGATGGATTGCGGTCTTTTCGATACCCTGCTGAGCACATACCTCCGCCAAGCCGAGGACACCCTCCGCTTTTACGCAGCGGACGCGGCAATTAACGGGCTGTCTTTTCCCCGCCACGAGGAGGAAAAGGCGGTGGCGACTTTCGTGCGGAGCATTCAAATCGCCGAGAAGGCTTTCCTGGACGACCCGCTGTGGACACCGCTGATTCCGAACTGGAACCGAGTGCAGTCTGCTCTGCCAAACTTCTTCGAGGAGTTCAACGAGGCGGTGCGCCTTGATAATGGCTGAAATAAACGGCCGTGTCCCCCTCACCGCCCGGCTGATAAAACGACTGTGCATACCCAACAAAGCTCGACCGAGCCGGGTTTTTCTGAGCGCAAGGGCACTCTGAGATGAACCCCGTTCCAGAAGCTTCCCGCCCAGAAGCGAACCGATCCCCACGCGAGACCATTCGCAAACTCATCGAGTCGCTCTATGACCATTCGTGGGCTCCGGAGGTCGAAAGGCGGCTGAACGTCCTGATGGACCACGGTGTCCCCGACTCCGCCGAATCCACACGCGTAACCGCGCCAAAATTGCTCAGCCAGCGCGACGTGCTGCTCATAACCTACGCCGACCAGGCGCGCAAAGTGGGCGAACCCCCTTTGAAGGTGCTGGCAGAGTTCTGCGCGCGCCATCTGAAGGGCGTGGTCAGCGGCATCCATCTCCTGCCGTTCTACCCGTGGTCCTCGGACGACGGATTCTCAGTGAAGGATTTCTTTGCCGTCGAGCCGGGCTGCGGCACTTGGGAGGACATCGCGCTTCTGGGCTCGGACTTCGACTTGATGTTCGACGCGGTGTTCAACCACGTCTCCGCGCAGGGCGAGTGGTTTCAGCGGTTCCTTGCGGATGACGCCCGCTACCGTGACTTCTTCATCGCGGTGGCAGGCCGCCCGGACCTTTCCCAAGTCGTGCGCCCGCGCGCGCTGCCGCTGCTGACGGAGTTCCCCACCGCCGCTGGGCCTAAGAAGGTGTGGACCACCTTCAGCGCAGACCAGGCGGACCTGAACTTCAAGAATCCGGAGGTGCTGCTGGCCGTTTTGGAGGTGTTGCTGTTCTACGTGGCGAAAGGGGCACGATTCATCCGGCTGGACGCCATTGCGTTTCTCTGGAAGGAAATCGGCACGTCGTGTCTGCACCTGCCGCAGACGCATCGGGTCATTCAACTGCTGCGCGCCGTGCTGGACGAGGTTGCCCCGCACGTCTTTCTCATCACCGAAACAAATGTTCCGCACATCGACAACGTCTCTTACTTCGGCGACGGCACGAACGAGGCTCAACTCGTGTACAATTTCGCGCTCCCACCCCTGGTGCTGCACAGCTTTGCCACGGGCAACGCGGAGAAACTGACCCGCTGGGCGCAGTCGCTGGCGC
>JBAXTC010000491.1:0-6085 GCA_037130375.1 Verrucomicrobiota bacterium
GATTTCGGATTTGGGTTCTGGGTTCATGCGTTGATCGCCTCCGGATTGAGGAAACGTGTCAGGCAATTCTTTGTGCCGGCCGCAGTTGTAAAGAACTCCTTTACTCATGGGCTATTGGAGTTTTCTGGCCGGTGTTCTCACGCGTCAAGAGTGGCGACTGCCTTTGACAGTCGCTTGAAGAAGTCATGGATATCCTCGTGCAACTCATCTGCGTGCATGGCGCCGGCGACGATCTCCCTGAGCACGCTCACAGCGGGATCTCCGGTGCGGAGTTTTGTGAACAGTGCCTGTTCATTCTCAAACAGGAGCTTCTTCCCATCCACGACCTGAAAGATGTTGGCAGAGACGTTGCGCCATGTCTGCCCGCGGGGCAACGCTAGGTTCTCGCTCTCGAAGAACTGAGCCACGGTCTTTCGGACGGGTTCAAGCAACAGGTCGTTTTCCGGCAACTTCAGGAGGCTCGCGGCCGCTCGCTGCCAGGCTTGAGGGACCAGAAGGTAGTTCTCGATATTGCGGCGCTTCCACTCAGACAGAGCTGGGTTTGCGGGGTCTGGGTGGTAGGCATTGTCGCCTGTGTCGAAATCGAAGAGCACAAGCCTCTGCGCTTTTGGCAGGATTTGACGAATGCCCTCGAAGTGACGGTCAGTCGCTTCCTTCATCTGCAACTTGCTGCCGCCGCCCATGTGGTGGAAGCAGACCTTGTTCAACGCTTTTTCTGCCTGGCACGCGCGGGCCCATCCACGGAGTATTCGCTCGTCGGTTTCCCCCTCGACATAAAGAACCATGGGGGATGCCGCGAGTTGTGCTAATTCCGCGTTGGAGACGTCCGCCATCGCGGTGAGTATCCCCGTCTTGCTTGTCAACCGCGAGGGTTTCTGGCTGAGGACCGAGATGATCCGACTCGCATCAACGCCTCGGACGAGTTCCTCGGCGTGCGTCGCCAGGATGAATTGCACCCCCCGCTCCCTGCATTTCGCCTGGAAGTAGTCCAGTACTTCTCGCTGCAGGTTGACGTGCATGTGCGCGTCCGGCTCATCCATGAGAATCGCGGTGGGTTTATAGCCGTAGAGGAAGGCGAGCAGCGTCAGCGCCTGGTGGAATCCACTCCCCCCGGCAATGATGTCAAAGGTCTTTCCCCGTTGCTTGTATTCACAAACGATCTGCGTATCCACGCCTTTCTCGTACTTCGGCTCCAGGAGTTCCAGGGAAAACCAGCGATCGATCATCGCTTTCAGTTCGAGCCAGTCACCGGGAGGCTTATGACCCCTCTCACGCTGGCCCATTTCATCGGCGGACGGCGGGAAGCAAACGCGGTACAAGAGGTTGCGAAGGATGCTCCCCGGTTGGGCCTTGCCAATCTGTCTCTTGATGGGGCCTTCATCGCGCCATTCCTCAGTCGGCTCCAATCCTGAGAACGGCGGCACATAGGCGATCTTCGGGAAGCCTGGCGTCTGGTCCGCATCTCGAAAACTCTTCCAGTCGGGTATGGGGATGGCGAATGCTGTTTGCGCAGCCAAATACCGGAGGGCAGCCTTGAACTCCCGCGGTTCGCGGTTCGCGGCCAGCCATGACAGTTCGACCTCGATCAGGACGTAGTCGGGTTTGGTGCTTCTCTTGCCTTCCACCATCGGGTACTTCCGATCGAGTTTATCGTGCCACAGGAGGTTGAACTCCGGTACCGGGAGAACTGTAAAGTTCGGGAGCACGACTTGGATTCCGGTTTTCGCGCCGCGCTTGGCCCGGTGAAACTCGTCCACGCAGAACTGCCAGATGGCCATCGCCTGAAGAATCGTGCTCTTGCCGCTGTTGTTCCGCCCGACCAGCAGGTCGAAGTCCGTGAACTCGTACGTCTCCGTCGCCACGCTCTTGAAGTTCTTCAACACAAGTTTGGTGATCATTGATTTTGTCCTTTATTCTAATGTTCCGCTCTTGAAAAGGCGTGCCGCCTCGGTGTTCTTCTGCCACGGCCCGGAAGGGGTCATCTGTTCGATGGAGATACACTCGCAAAGCAACTCGGGAGTGCCGGCGGGGTCGAGGGGCAGTTGGACTTGTGCCACGGTGGAATTGGCGGTGCCGAGGTCTATGCCCAGTACCCGCTTCGGCGGTGATGCGGCGGAAGCTTTCGCGAGTTGCTCAACGAGGTTCATGGGCTATTCCGTGTCATTGGCGGCGGTTGGGCGGCTTGGGTGGGAATTCGTAGCTTCCTTCACCATTTTGATTTCCTCTTTGGTCAGGGCGATCAGCCAAAGTTCTGGGTCAACAACGCACCATCGCCGGATGTCGCGACCGCGCAGGTACGGCTTCAAGACTTCTGCGGATGATTTGTGTGCTACAATGAGCTTGTCGCGTGTCGTGCGGTCAACCACAAACGCCTCGTTGAGTCCCGTCTTGATTCCGTAGTAGAAACGTCCGTTCACCAAGTCACCGAGCGGCTTGCCGCCTCGGCGCATTTTGTCAAGGAGCGCCAAGACAGCGGGGGATTCGAGGCGCCAGCCGTCGTCTTCCAGTTGCGACTGTTGGATATCTACGGCACGCTGTCGGACCACAAGGTCCACGTTCTCCGGCTTCTGGGACTGATCCCACTTTACGGCGGCGATGGGTTGCTGGCTCTTGGGTCGGTTCGCAGCGATGAGGATGCAGGGCTCGGTAATGGCTGTGAAAACTTTCGTCTCGGCGAAGTCGATCAGAGCCCTAACACTGACTTGGGCTTTTAGAAAGCGCCTGAGTTTTGTCCCGAAGGCGGAATTTAGGAAGCTGTTGCTGGAGATGTACGAGAGGACGCCGCCGTCACGGAGCAATTTTACACCGCGCTCGAAGAAATAGACGTACAGATCGGCGACACCCGTGTAGCAATCGCAGGCGTTTTCGAGGAGTGGTTTCAGGTCTTTGAGCTTTTCCTGCCGGACGTAAGGGGGGTTGGCGAGCATGAGGTCGAAGCCGCCCTGGGTCTGAATGGCGGTGGTGTCGAGCAGGTCTCTGCCTGGCGTCATTTTAGGGGGCCGGTGGAAGACCTCTGCGAAGTCGATTTGCCAAACGAAACTGGGTTTGGCTTCGTCGGCGAAGTAGCCGCTGAGTTTTTCGAGCGCTTCGTCTTTGGCGGCGGTTGTTTTGAGTTTCCTGGCGGCCTCAAGCTGGGCGCGGAACGCGTTCATCTCGCGGATGGCGTGGTCAAGGTGGAGGACGCGATCCTTGTCCGCGTCGTCGTCGGTGGTGATGAGCGAGTTGGAGATGTCGAGCTTGGAGCGGCCGAATTCGAGTTTGGCGAGTTCGGCGGTGGCGTCCAGGATTTCAAATTGAAGCCGCCGCTTTTCTGGCAGGCCGCGAGCGTCGTAAAAGGCGCGCTTGGCACTGGTGAGCCGGTTTAGGACCGGCGGCAGGGCTTTGTCCTCGGGGGCGATGCGGCAGGATTCACCGGGGCCAAGCAGATAGGTGTAGCGGCGGGGGGCGGTCTCGTTGCGTACGAGGTTGCCCTCGGTGTCGAAAGCGGATTCGCGCGCGGCGAAAGTGAAGCGGTAGTCGGGGCGAGGCGTGAGAAAGACCGAAAGCATCCCGTGGTATTCGGCCTGGTCAATGAAGCGGGTGACTAGATTGCGCAAGCCGACCCGGTTGCGGGCGAGGTCGGTGGCTTCGCCGACCCGCACTTCGAGAATGCCAAGCTGGCGGTCGCCCTGGAGTTGGACGCGGCCCAGTTGGAAAACGGATTCGGCGCGGTCATCCGGGCTGGCCAGAGGCTGGGGCAGGGAGAAAATCTCCGTTTGGGGCAGGACACCCCGCAACGTCTGCAACCAACCGTCGCGCTGGTACGGCCTAGTGAGAAAAGATTTGAGGTCTGCGACGGTCATGACGGAGGAAAGGATAACAGAAGCAAACGGAGGAAACGAAGGTTCATGGCTTGGCCGGTTTACGGGGAGGTTTTGGCATTCGCAGGCGCGGCTCCGGCATGGCCAGTTGGTAAAACTCGTAGCCGCCAGTAGAGACCCATCAATTCCGTGTTGACCGCATAGTAGGCGTGGGCGCGAGCCCGAGCCCCCTGGATCATGCGGACGACTTCACGGAAAGAGGCTTCGTGGGGGGCAGACTGGGCCGGCACCGCCTCGGCAGCGGGAGATTTCCGGCTCTTCGATTTGCGGGGGTATTTGCGCATTGCCATCTCAACTCATGGTTCACCATAGTCGAACGACTCGGAAAGGATAATGTCCGGCGGGGTGTCGAGGAAGCGCGGGTGAACGGCGGTGACCGGTTGGTCGGACTGATCGAGCAAGGGGTAGCCGCGCAAAATCTGCATGAGTTTGTCGGCGAGCGCGGCGGGGGCGATTTTCACCTCTTTGGTCGAGCGCTGGAGCTGGTTGATCTGGCGCTGGAGCTTGAGGAACCGGGCGCGGCGGATGGCCTGCCGGGCGGCTTTGATGAGGTGCTTTTCCTCGTCGCTGACAAATGGCAGGCTGAGGATCCACGCGGGCGGTGGGGTAGAAGTTGTAGATATATATGCGGGGGGCGAGACAGCCGATGCGGTTGACGCGGCCAACCCGCTGCATGAGGCGGGTAGAGTTCCAAGGCGTATCGTAATTCACGATGATGTTGGCGCGGTGGAGGTTGATGCCTTCGGCCAGGACTTCGGTGGAGAGGAGGATGTCGTAATCGTTGGCGTGTTCGACGTAGTTGGCGTCGAAATTGGCCTGCACGAGGGGCATGCGCTCCTTGCGATTGGTGGAATCCACGATGAGGACCCTGGTGTATCCGGCTTCGGCCAGGCGACCTTTCAAGTAGTCGGTGGTGTCTTTGGCTTCGGAAAAAATGATGCGCTTGTTGCCCTCGTGATTGATCTTCCGGTCGAAAAGTTCGGTTTTCAGGCGCGTGAGAAACTCGGCGAATTTTGGGTCTTCCTGGACTTCGCCCCACTCCTGGCAGAGGGCGTCCAGCTTGGTGAGGTCGGCCAGCAGGCCGGGCAGAAACTCGGGTTCAAAATCGGCGGGGGTGCAGACTTCGATGGTTGGGTCGGTAGGCTGGCGGCGCTCGATTTCGGCGATTAGCTGGTCCTCGCGGTCTTCAACGAGAAACTCGGTCACGTTGAGGTTGGGCGCGATGTACACGGTGCCCTTGGCGAACATGTCGCGCATGACACTGGTGGCCTGGCGGAAGCGGCCGAGGGAGAGGCGGAACGCGTGGAAGCTGCTGTCAAGCCGCTTGACCAGCAGCGTGCGCATGATGAAGGCAAGTTGCTGGGAGATGAGGTCCGCGTTCTGATATTTGCGTTTCTTGGGCGGCTTGAGGAAGCCGATGGCGCGGTAGCGGTTGTAGGTCAGTCCGTGCGGGTCGGACAGGAGCGCGACCGTGCGGTCGTACAGATCTTCGAGCGCGGGCGACAAAGGATAGATGTCGTCGGGGCGGTTGTTGAGCGGGGTGGCGCTGACGAGGATGATCTTCTTGCCGGCGTGGCCACCGCCGGGCAGCTCGCGCTGGGTAGGTGTCTTGCATATCCGCTGGAGTTCGTCAAATGCCTCGGCGGTGTCGTTGCGGAATTTGTGGGCTTCGTCAACGATCACCAAATCGTATCTTTCCGGGTGCTTGACCTTGTGCAGGCTGCCGTTGGTCACTTCCTCGGTGGTGCCGAGGCCGGCGGCGGTCAGATTGGATGAGCCGGTGATGACGGCGCCAGGCTTGTGCTCGTTGAAACCCTTCGGGCGGAAAATGTACAGCTTGGCATGGAGCCGCTGGGTTGGGTGGGCGCGGATGCTGATCCTTTTCGAGGCGACATCCTCCACGAATTGGAGGATGCCGTTTTCGGTCTCTTTGCTGTAGGCGGCGCTCTGGATGTCTTTGCGGAGATCGTTCTTGAACTCCTCCAGGGCCTTGGTTGGGTCGGGCATGAACAGCAGGCCGCGCCGTTGGTAATCGGCCATGATGGCGTCAACATTGATGCCAACCAAAATGCGGATGTGCGGAACGTTGTTGAGAAACGGGCGGATGGCGAAATAGCCGGAGGCGCGGAGGTATCCGACCAGGGCATCGAACCATTCGATGTCGGGGTTGCTCTCGAAGACGCCCCGGAATTTTCTCAGGAGGCTGTGGTCGGTCTGGTGAGTGA
>JBAXTC010000492.1:0-6084 GCA_037130375.1 Verrucomicrobiota bacterium
CCCAGGAGGTCCGGCTCGGCGGCTGGTTGCATCGGCACACGTGCTTTGTGGCCGCCAACACCCTGCGCGGCGAACGCCGTCGCCAATCTCGCGAAAGGCAGGCCGTTGAAATGAATACGCTGCAAAACCAATCCGAGGCGGACTTCTCCCAGGTCGCGCCGCTGCTCGATGAAGCCATCAATGAACTGGGTGAAGCGGACCGCACCGCCATCCTGCTCCGCTTTTTTGAGCAGCAGGATTTCCGCTCGGTCGGCCAGGCGCTGGGCAGCAACGAAGACGCCGCCCGCATGAGAGTGACGCGCGCCTTGGAGAAATTGGAAGGCTTCCTGAAGCGCCGGGGTGTCACGACGAGCGCCGCCAGCCTCGGCGTGGTGCTCACGGCCAACGCCATCCAAGCCGCGCCCGTCGGATTGGCCGCCACGATCTCCACCGCCGCCGCTCTCGGCGGAACAACTATCGCCGCGACCGCAACTGCAACCGCCACCAAAACCATTGCCATGACCACATTGCAAAAGACTCTGATCGCCGTCACGCTCGTCGCCGCCGTCGGCACCGGAATTTACGAAGCCCACCAAGCCGCGCGCCTGCGCCAAGAAAGCCAATTGCTCCAGCGACTGCAGGCTGAGCAACTTGGCCAACAACGGGATGAAACGGCAAGCAAACTCGCCGGACTCCGCGAGGAGAACGAACGGTTGAACCGCAACACCGCGGAACTGCTAAAATTGCGTGCAGAAACGGCCCGCCTGCGTGGCGAACTCAAAAGCTCGGAACAGATTGCCAGGAACAAACTCGAAGCCGAGCGTGCGCAACGTGTGGTCGAGCCATCCAGCAACGGGCCGCCGGTGGAAACCTATTCGGCAACCGCGCAAGCGGTGGTGCCTTGGAATCAGGCTCTCCTTTCAGGTGGTTGGAAGACACCTTCCGGGAAAATGGTCTATGTCCTGGCCGTGCCAACGCGTAGCGAGGATGCCGGAGTGGTGACGATCACAACCCACGTCATCGAAGTTTCCGCCGAGGCTGCCACCAAGCTTGGACTCGATCAGTCCAACACCGGTGAGAAGGAGACCAAGTTATCCACTGTTCTGACAACCGAGCTATGTGAAACCATCGCCAAGGCTGCCAACGACACCAATAGCGTGGCAATCTTAGACTCACCGCGAGTCACAGTGTCAACCGGTAGTCGAGCGGCGATTACATCTCTAGCGAGCAGGGAAACTCCTGCCGGACAGAAATATTCCGTCGGACCCAAATTGACTTTCATGCCGATAATTTCCGCCGACGGCCAATCAGTCGATTTGGGAATGATCGCGAACGTCAAATATCCGTTGCCAGCCGACGGACCATGACTCTGCGTATCGACTTCACCGCGATATCGCGACGGCGTTGACCTTGGTAAACCGCCCGGCTAGGTTGACGGCGTGAGTCACGAGTTGCTAGACGAAATCAGTCTTGAGTTGGGCCGCTGCACTGCCGCGCGATTGCGCCAAAAGCCGGATTTGCTTCGACTCGCCCAGGAGAATCTGGCCCGCTGGACCCGCCTGAATGCCAACGCTCCTGGACTGCTCCGTTGTTATGCGGAATGGGGCGAGCTCTTGCATCATCCGGTGGAAGAGATTTGCCAGCTCTTGAGTTCCGAGACTGAGGAAGCGCGCCGTCTTCGCCAGAATTCGCCGTTTGCGGGTGTCCTCAACGCACGCGAGGTTTGGGAGTTGAAGCAACGTCTCCGCCATGCAAAGAGGGCAGCTTGAATCCCGTCTCCGCGAATCACCCTTGTCCGGAGAGCGATTGGAATTGGCGCTGTCCCGGCTCAGGCGGCTCACGCCCGATTGAATCTGTCGGCACCGACACGCGTCGGTTGATTCGTCAAGGACCAGAAGTCCGTTCTTTGTCTTCTGGCACGAACGGCGCTCGCGCCTATCTGCGAGGCTTTGGCGGGCAATTGAGCAGCACCGCATCAAAGACTGTGATACGCCTCGCGCAGCAGTTTGATGTTCTTGATATTCGCCGGTACTTTGTCGGTGGGCAACGTCGTCTGCGCGTCGGCCTTGGCGAAGCCGTAGAGGCCGAACACCTGCGTGTCAACCTTGCGCCAGAGATTGGCATCATGGCCTTCCCAGCCGCAGAGGTTCTGGACGATCAGTGTTTTGGGTCCGACCCGCGCCCGCAGCCAATCGAGCCATGCGGCCTCCGGGCTTTCATTCAGCACCCAGTCCACTTCCTGCAGCAGGCGATGGCCTTCCCAGAGCGGTTTCTCTGCCTCCACAAACGGATGGTTCGTCCAGATGATGACACGCCGCGTGCTGTGGACGGTCAATTTGAGGTGTCGCCAGGCCCGTTCGATGGCGCGCCGGTCGAACTCCAGCACCACTTCATTTGGCGGAGAGCCTGACGCGGGAAATGTCTCGCCGAGCAACTGCCGATACATTTCCTTCTCACACGCCAGCCAGTTCTTGTGCTGCGGGGGCCGCACCCAGTCCACCATAAAACCGTCAATCGCGACCTTCTTGAGCGTGTCCTCGACCGAGCGGCAGAAGTAATCCAGGTATTCGAGCGTGAACGGGATTTTGATGTAGTCGCCGGCGTCGCGGTGAACCAACTCCGGGTTGCGCGCCTCCCAATATGGATTCGCGCCGAGCGTGTAGTAGCCCATCACCTTCATGCCGGCCCGGTGACCCAGCTTGACCATGTCGCCGAGAAAGTTGGGGTGTTTCAAGCCCGGCGTGACGGGCGCCACTCCGCTCGAATACCAGGCATAGCCGTTGTAGGAAACGCAGAACGTCTGGATCACGTTCGCACCGAGGTCCTGGTACCAGCGCACGTGTTCCTGGGGATCGGCTTGCGCAAACAACCCCGGCTCCGCCGCTCCGTGATCGCCCCAGTTGAAATCAATGCAGAAGGCTTTGACGGCATTCCGTCCCCTCATCGCAAGTGGCTTGCCAGCCTTGCTGCCGGTCGCGCAACTGGTCAGCAGCGCCGGGAATGTTAATGCGCTCGTCGTCGCGGCGGCGCGTGCCAGGAATTGGCGGCGAGTGGTGGGGCTGTTGCTCGGAACGAATCGGGGGTTCATGGCTGGTCAAGATTGAGTGATGTGCCGGCGCGCAGGGCGATGTAGCTTTCGTTGCTCCACACGCCAACCGCCTGGGTGACCGCGAGGCTGATGATCCGCTCCAGAGGAATATGCTCGCGCGCGGCCAGTTCCTGCGCCTGTTTGAGCACCGGCTCCGGAATTTCAGCTTCAATAGTCTTCATGTCATTTCGTTGCTTGCAGGTTCAACAGCATTTGCGCCGGAGTGATGGCTTTGACTCCGAAACTCTCCACTCGGGCGAAGTTCCTCAAGTTATGCGTCACAATGTAGTGGACATTGGCAGCGAGGGCGAGTTCCAAAACGAAATCATCGTCAGAGTCGTTCAGGAATGGCCGCCAGCGAAAACTGATGGCGTGCTCCTGCTCCGTCCCACCCGGGAGTGAACTCTTTCCAAGGCACTTTCGTTCTGGGGACGAATCCGATGAACCGAAGGCAGTAAGTGAGCGAAGCCGCCACTGCCCAACAAGAGCGCTCCAGGCAAGGGCGGGATCACGTCTCTGTTTCATGGCGGGCGCGCTTGTCCCGCCCTGCCTGAGCGCTGTCGTTAGCCCCGTATGCCTCGCTTACTTCCAGTTCTTGCTTTCATCCTGTTTATTACCTCTGCCGGGTGCAACCAGAAGCCAGACCCCGTCCTCACCGCATTTTGGAATGCTGAGTTCACAACAAATCGGATCGTGTTTTACGGGACTGGGAGATGTGAGCACTATGGCTCAGCTAAAGACGGAAGCCTTGCAAAGCGTCCGGTTCGGACAGGCACATTCCTGGGAAGTAGTTCCAATTACGTCGTCACTTTTAGCCAGGGAAACCTACGTGGGCCAAGTTATCCTCCGGCACCCAAAGTTTCCCGCATGGATAAGCTGGCGAACCTATTCCGGCCAACTAAGCCCGTACACAAAGTTTACCGCATTATCAAGAACGACGGCGTTGAATACTTGTTCGAAGAGGGGAGTTTGGCCATCAAGAAGTATGAGGAAAGCAAAGATCCACGTGAGCTACGTCACGCCTGGCGGCGAGAGGGAGGCTAACCATCGGCCTGGAGCGGACGCCCTTGCCCTCCTTGATTCCTCTCAAAAAGCATTGTCCGAATCCGCCTTGTGCGGCCATGTATAGATGATGATGAGCGATGACATGACGCTGGTGCGGGAATTCGCCGCCAGCCAGTCCGAGGCGGCCTTTACCGCGCTGGTGGAACGGCACATCGGCCTCGTCCACTCGTCGGCATTGCGACAGTCGGGCGACCCTCAGCTCGCCGAGGACATTAGCCAGGCCGTATTCATCATCCTCGCTCGCAAAGCCCCATCGCTCGGGCCAAAGACCGTGCTCTCGGCGTGGTTGTATCGCACCACGCGCTATGCGGCGACGGATGTGCTCAAAGCCAGGCGCCGCCGCCAAGCCCGCGAACAGGAGGCCTACATGCAATCCACCTTGAACGAACCCGACTCCGACGCCTGGGCACAACTGGCGCCGCTACTGGATGACGCCTTGGCCGAACTGGGCGAAACCGATCGCACTGCGCTGGTGCTGCGGTTCTTTGAAAACAAATCTGCCCGCGAAATCGCGGAGGCCTTGCAAACGGGGGAAGCGACGGCGCAGAAACGCGTGACGCGGGCGCTGGAAAAGCTGCGCGCGATCTTTGTGAAACGCGGCGTGACGCTGACGGCGGCGGTCATCGCCGGAGCGGTGGCGGCGAACTCGGTGCAAGCTGCGCCAGTGGGATTGGTGGTGACAATATCTGGGACGGCTGCAAAAGGGGCGGCTGTCACGGCAACCGTTACAGCCCTTGTGAAAGGAACTATGCAAATGATGACTTGGATGAAACTGAAATTGATAGTTGGCGTTGGTTTAGGTGTGCTGCTGGCGGGAAGCGTAGCGACAATGGCCCTTATCGAAAAACCCAGTGAGGCCCCAACAGCGCCGCCAACTGGCAGCCACGTGGGAGTCACGTTCTTTTCGATGCTGGAAGGAACACCAATTGTCGCGAACGCCGTTTTTGAAAAGGAGCTTTTCATGGACGACATTCCTGCGGGGGGCCGAAAGCAAACGTTTACCTTTCTCGTGGACGGCGATAATTACCGACTATCCACGGGAGGAATGAGAGGGGGAAAGTTTGAAGGAGTTTCCTGGCACCATCTCAATGGCAATCTGACGCTTTTTGACCCGAAAGCAAATAAGCCCGGTGGGAACAGCGGCGGCACTGTCGAAGGGGAATCAACCTGCAGAATGACCGTGGATATTTTCCTAACTCTTGGCATCTGGCAAATGCTTCCGGGCAGCGCGGTTTGGGATCAAGACAAACATCGTTTCATGGCGAAGACCAAAGCCGGAAAAGACCTGGTTGTTGAAACAACACTCGAAAATGGAGTTCCAGTTGCTGCCTACATTCTTACAGATGACGGGCAGAGATATGAAAGGATACAATTCAAATACTCGCCGGGGTTTTATGACGGCCAATTGCCAATAGAACTCACGGCTTATTCGGTCAAGCCCGGCGCAAAGGACGAGCAGTCGCCAAAGCTAAAACTCTACAGCATTCGCGTCAAGGCGCTGGAGATCTCCGATGAACATCTCGACACAGCTCTCCTGGAGCCAACTCAAATTGCCGGAAGCAGCACGACATCTTTCTATTCAAATAACATCTTATACTGGACCAGAAAGAACGGAGAGGTCAGCCGAGTCTTGACACTCGAAGAAGGCAAGAAGGAAATTGAAAGGATTAAGGCGAATAGGCGAAGGAAATGATTCGCGATCAAACGGCTCTGACCATTGTTCACCCGCGCAGCGCTGAGTACGTGCGGGCGCGCAGAAAGCAAACTCCTATGTGCAGCCTTCAACCTTTGACATACTTGCAGGTGCAAGTCCTGCCTCGGCAATGGATGGTTGGGCCGAGTAGTGATAGCAGACTCCGGTTGGGGGAGACCCCTGCTGGGGCAAGCTCTGCCGTAAACGACAGCCAAAGAAGGGAAGGTGAGGCGAACCGCCCGAGAAGGGCAAAGACCGG
>JBAXTC010000493.1:0-6084 GCA_037130375.1 Verrucomicrobiota bacterium
TATTGGCAAAGATAAAGTCATGGACGTGCGTCCGATCCCGTGCTCGATCAAGCATGGGCTGATCCTGAAGACCTGGCGTGAGTTGCCGGTGGGCGACCACTTCATCCTCTTGAACGACCACGACCCCGTGCCGATGCGATACCAATTCGAGGCTGAATTCCCCGGCGCGTTCACATGGGCCTACCTGGAACAAGGGCCGGAGGACTTCCGCGTCCAGATCACCAAGCTCCAGGAATTGCCGGCCGCGGTAGCCAGCCCGAAATCCTACGGGTGTTCCGGGCATTAGCCGAGATAGCCCAATCAGCCGGCAAAGTGGCCGGGTCACGCGAGCCGGCTGAAGGTATTGTAAGACCTCGAAGCCAGCCTGACAAAGCCCGGCCCGAATAGCCACGAGAGTGTTTTGAAGAGCCGGTAGGAAGCGTGCGGCGGCCGGGACAGCAGCAGGAGGCCGGTATGGTAATGGCGCATGCGGGGAGTAAGATTCGCACCATGTTTCAGCAGGTAGCGCGTGGAGATCGGCGACGACTCCAGCGCTGCCCGCCGATCAAAGCGTGCTGGAATGCCGTGCTGCCGCAGCAGCGCGACGTTCTTCTTATACTGCATCATCACCAGAGGCAGCCGCTTTCCGGTACGTTCGATTCGGCTGGTTTCCGCCCCCGGATGCAGTCGGCTATTGGAGACGATGCGGCTGGTCCTGGCGGCGCCATAATGCGCGCCGAGCTTGACCCACATATCCCAGTCGCCGGCATAAAGCGAAGTGGCGCAAAAACCGCCAAGCGCCCGGGCATAATCGACTCGAAAGAGGTCCGCCGGAAACCGGACCGGATTCCCAGCCGCTGCCCGCGTCAAGTCCATCTTTTGAAAGTCCGGCCCAGCCGGTGCCGAAGGCTCCTCGACTGTTTTACCCGCCGAATCCACCAGGCGGGAATTTCCGTAATACAACCCCTGGCCGGGAATCTGTTCGGCAAGCTGCACCATGGCCTCGATAAAATCAGGCGCCAGGAAGTCGTCATCGTGCAGTAGGCACAGCCACGGGGTCTGGCACAGCTCCACACAGGCATTCCAATTGTCGAACAGGCCACGCCGCCACGGATTCCGGCGGTAGTTGATTTGCGAACCAAATCTTGATCGGATGAAACGTTCGAGACCGGGATCGGGACCACAATCTTCCACGATCATCACGCGCACGGGCAAGGTTTGAGCCAGCGCGCTGCCAACCGCCTGTTCGAGGTAATCGCGCCGGTCGAAAACGGTGATGGCGATGGTAATCTGTTCGGGGGTCATGGCCTCCTTGCCGGGTCACTTTGCGGCGCGGCGGCCAGCAATGGCGTCGGTATCCCCTGACGGTGCGCCCGGCCGGTGAGCGCGGCCCGCAACAACTGCCCCACTCCCAGAGGCTGCCCGAGAAACCCGCGACGGATGACGTACCAGGCACTGCCGGACAACTCCGCGGCGACAGGCCCCAGGATCAGGCCCCAAAGCCCCCAATACCGGGTCAGAACAATGCTTAACGTGAGCATCACAACGGCCGTCACCAAGGACACTTTGAGAAATGGCACGGTGTTATTGGTCATCGCCAGCATGCCCCATTGCGCGTAAAAGGTTGTCAAACCGGCGCCGGCCAGCAGCACCACCAGGTAGGGGGTCGGCAACAGACGCGTCGAAGTGCCTTTGAGCGCCAGCAAGTAATTGCCCAGCAACAGCAGCAGCGTGGCCATCCCGGCGAAGCTCACCATCACAAACCCCAACCGGCGGGCAAACAGCACTGACATCTCCTCGTGGCGACCCTGGGTGCGCAACATGGTTAATTGGGGCCACTTGACCGCCAGCCACAGCACGGCCAGGCTCATGATAAAGCTGGCCACCTGGTTCGTCAGGCCAACCGAAGCGGTCATGGCCGCGCTGAGCATGTGGCTGCTGATCAGAACAGTGCCATTGGCCAGACAGTATCCGCCCAGTGACTGGAGCCCGAATTTCCATGCGTTGGGCCACAGCCTCTTCAGCAGGACTTGGTCCGGCTTCAGCGGCTTGGTCTGCGTCAGGGGCACGGCCCGATGGTAAGCCTTTCGCGCCAGGTGGCGGAGGAGGATGCCGCGGACGGCGGAAGCGGTCACCATGGCAGCCAATCCCAGCCTGGCCCAAAGCATGAGCGAAACGATGATGAAATATGCCAGGCTGCTCCACAGAACCGCCACGTGCAGGTCCCGCACGCGGTTCGTGCCCTGGCTGGCCAATAGCCAATGGCTGGTCGCCAGGCTATAACAGATCGAGCCGAGGTAAGCCGCCCATAAACCCCATGCCTGAGGCTGATTGGGCAGGGAGCGTATCGGGGTGATGAGAAAAAGGCTGCCGGCCAACCCCAGGAGCAGACAAGCGCCAATGGCCAGCCGCAAATACAGGAATCTGACCGCGACGTTTAAGTCCCGGATTCGCGGGATGTTCGGTTCCCGGTTCGCGCTGGGTGGTCTCAGGCCCTCGGCGTCAAAGTCCTCTGCCCCAGCCCAAAGGTAGCTATACACTCGAGAGATGACCTGGCCGAAGCCAAAATCAGCCAGATTGGCAAACCCTCCCAGAGCCAGAAACACCCACCAAATCGCCTGCTCGGCCGGCGACATGAACAGCAGGACGAGAGGAACAACAATCAAATTCGCCCCGACCCGCAGCAACGTCCCCAGCGCGCCGTAAAGCATGGCCGAGTTCTGGATGCGGCGAACCCAGTGACTCAGGGATTCTGGCATTGAGACGGCAGACTACGCAGGCCGCTCGACTGTGTCAAACCGTCTGGTGCGGCCGCGAACGGCATCTCGATGTCGATGTCGGATAATCTTACCTCTCCAGGGCCGCCCAAATGTTCGGGCTCCAGTAGCTGACTTCTTCCTTGGTTGCGGCGCGGAAGAGGAGGCCAAGGACAGCGGTGCTCAGCTTGCAGAGCGGGACTTTGAGCCAGCGCGCATCGCGGATGGCAGCGCTGCTCTCGTCTTTGAAATGGAAGCGCAAAAAGCCATGCATCCGGCCCAAGGTTTCCACACAATTCGTCGTGTAGGTCCAGATATGGGTGATATCGTTGAAGAGGTTCCGACCAACTAGCGGAGAGTCCCCGTTAGGGTAGCGCAGGATCAGGCGTCCGCCCGGCGCCAATACCCGGTGGGCGCCACACAGCAATTCCATGAAGTCGTCCCGGGAGATATGCTCGATCAGGTCGATGGCGACAATGGCCTGCTGGCTTGCATCGCGTTGACCCTCCAGCCATTGGTTGGCATCCATCTGGCAGACCGCCGCGCCGGTCTGCTGAGCCAATTGGATCTGCTCGAGGCTGGAATCAACGCCGGTGAGTTCACGATACTGGCGCTCGTGCAACCAAGCCAGAAAACTGCCGTGGCCGCAGGCCAGCTCGGCAATGCGCGCGCAGCGATCGGCTGGCAGCCAGCGCAGGACGATTCGATCATAAAGATAGCTCTTTTCCCGCGCGGCGCGCTGGACATCGGCCAGCCCGTGAACGCCGCGCGCCTTGGCCTGATACGAATAATAATCAAGATATCCCATAAAACAGCCTGGCGGCCCTGAACGGCCGCGCGATCATCGCAAGAGTTTGAAACCGGTTTCGAGGAAAACCTTGCGGAAGCGCTTCTCCCAGGTGTGCTCGTTGGCGCAGCGGCGCCAGGCGGCCTGCGCGATCCGCAAACATTCCTGCGGCCGCTTCCGATACCACGAGTACATCTCGATCAGCTCTTCCACCGACCGGTAGCAAAGAATCTCTTTGCCCAATTCATAATGGTTGGTCAATTCCCAGTTATAGGTCGTCAGGTAGCAGGCCCCCACTCCGGGGCATTCAAAATCGCGTCCCTTGATCGTGGTCAGGATGCTCGAGGACGAGGCGAAGCCGATGCCAAGATTGATTTGGGTATTGCGATAGACGGAGTTGGGGTCTTCGATCCATTGGCTGTTTGGCCATCCGGCCCCAAACAATTCGATGGAGATTCCCGTCTCGATCAATCGGTTGATAACGAGCGCGCGCTCCGGCTTGCGGGATCCGAGAAAACTTAAAGTGTGCTGGTATTGCACCGATTTCGGCAGGTCCAGATGCTCCGGCCGATGCACTCCCTGGGGCACATAAAGGCAGGGCAGGCCGCGCTGGTGATACCACTCGGTCGCCGCCAGGCAGTTGGTCAGGTTGACGTCAAACCGCTTCGCCCAACGTTGGTAATTGTCCCCACCACCCGAAAAGATGCCGTAGGGAAAGAACTCGAACTTGTCGTCCAGACTCATCCCCAGCAGCGGACCGTGCCAACGGCGGCGAAGCTCATCAAATACCTCGTCTGACAGCAGCGCCGGGCGCGCGTAAAAAAAGATTGCGTCCGGAGCCAGGCGCGCATGGGTATCCGCGAAGTCTTTGACTGCCGCCGCCACGCACGCCTGTGCCGACTGCGAATCCGGCCTGGCTTTCAATTTCGGCCCGAGGTCCAGGACGGTCACATCGGCAATCTTGCGCAACTCGGGCGTCAAATCATTCTGTTCCCACATGCAATCGCCGATGAACAGAATCGTCCGCAAGACCGTGGCCGCGGTGAATGATGGCGCCGGCCCGCCGATGGCCCGGACCAGTTCACCGCAGTAGGCCCGTTCCCATTGCCGTGCGCGGCGCCCGACCCACCAGTTCAGTATCGGCCCGCGCAGCAACACCCGGCGCAACCACTCTCTAAGCTGCCGCCAAAAAGTGCTCATGCACGATCATTATTCGCCATTCTTGTCGAGCTTGTCAGGGGGTTGGGCTGGTGCCAAGCCTGAAAGCCCGAAAGTGCTACCGCCGGACCAAGACCGCCACGAGGTTGTCACCGCGGCCCGCGGCGTTCAGGGCCTGGGCTTCCTTTGCGAAGACGCTCAGTTTCGCGCTCGTAAAGTGGTCGGCCGCCTGTGCCGTCCGCCCATCCGCGGAAACCAGCGGCAGGCCCGATTGATACAGTTCACTCGCCCAAAACTGGAACGTCGCCGAATCGCACCAGCATCGCTCGACCACCAAACCCGCCTGGCTGGCCAGCAGCTCCAGACTCCGGCGCGTGTGCAGGAACAAATGCCTCGGCGCATCCAAGGCAACCCAGTTCTCCCGATAACGGTCCCAGGCGGCGCTCTCGACGGTCGGGAGCCGGACGAGAATCCTGCCGTTTGACCGCAGCCGTCCGCAGGCCGCCGACAGGATGCCGCGGCCGTCCTCGATGTGCTCGAGCACATGGTGGAACATGATCAGATCGAAGTTTTGGTGAAGGCTCTCGATCGGCTGGCGGCACACTCTCAGGCCAGGCACCACTTCGATGTCCGCTGGCAGAAACGGGTCCGCCCCCAGGCATTCGCGAAACCCGGCACGGTAGAGGATGCTCAGCAGTTCCCCCCGGCCACATCCCACATCCAGCAGCCGCATGCCGTCACGCATCGGCAATTGCCTCAAAGCGGCGAGAGCCGGATGATCCGTGAGCCTCCCGGCAAACCACGCATCCGCCCCCATGCCGCTTAGCAGCCAATGATCGCGCCAGCCAGCCAGCCGCGCCTTGAAACCCCGCTGCGGCACCGCCTGCAGATGGAAGCTGTAGTAGTGCGGCGGATAATACCGGCTCAAGTCAGCCGGCACCGTCTGCGCCTGCAAGCATCCGCACCGCCCACACTCGAAATAAATGAACTCGCCTCCGAACCCGAACATCTTCTCCGCGCACCGGAACGTTTGATTGTCCGCAGCGTTGGCACAAATGCGGCAAACGTCATCCATGCCTCAAACCTGTGAGGTGAATCGCGCGATTCTCCCGGCTGCTCCCGGATTGACAGCGTGTGTGAACATGAGGGTTTCAAGCTATCAGCGCGGTTTGTCGCTGTCAATTTACGCGGATACGATGCCGGAGCGCCGATTTTAATCGGCTTAAGACGCGCAATAGTCGGAGCCGTCCGATCCGGGGTTGGAGTTGGAGTTGGGTGTCTCGTTCATGATCGTGGCGTGTGGGTTGTTGTTCGGTTTAAGCCGATTAAAATCGGCGCTCCGGGTAAGAGGGTGCCACCAGCGTCGGCTTGGGACGGGCGATAGTCGGAGCGGTTCGATCTGGG
>JBAXTC010000494.1:0-6083 GCA_037130375.1 Verrucomicrobiota bacterium
CTCAGCCAGGCCCGCACCGCAAAGTGTCAAATTATCTGGTCCCTAAAAATCTCTGCCAACGGGGTTGAAGATTGCACGGACGCCAACCCAGGGTAGCCTCGAGGACTCGGTTGCTGGGCTGGAGGACACAATCCTTTTGGGATTGCAGAACCGCCGGTCTTTCCGTGGTTCCGTAGGGCAATGGCCTCGCACAAAATATCCGAAAGGCAGTGGATCAAATCCTAACGGCATTGGACCGGAGGTCTGCCCCACACCTGAACAGGTACCGGGAAACAATGACAAACCATATGACCTTCCCATCGTAACCCAAGTCCACTTTCAAAATCTGGCCGGGTTTAGGGCTGGTCGAGACTCTCGATCACCTTTTGCTGGTAGCTTCGGGGAACCGACTTGTCTTGGTTCTGATCGGGCCAGGGCCGCCGTAATATCCACTCGCGCAATTCCAACTGCGCCTCTGCCGGCAAGTGCTCGATGGGGTCTTCGATTTCGACAACCGTGCTGATGCTGATAACTCAGGAAAGGCAGATCAACTTCGGGCGATCTCGTTGAGGACACGGCCGTCCGGTGCGATGAGCTGGATGTGCAACGGCATTTGGCCGATGGCGTGGGTGGAGCAGCTCAGGCAAGGGTCGTAGCAGCGGATGCCGTGTTCGACGCGGTTGAGCATTGGTTCGGGAATGTCGTTGCCGCGCACGTAATGCCGCGCAATCTGGGCGACGGTTTGATTCATCGCCAGGTTGTTTTGGCCGGTAGCGACAATGAGATTGACCTTACGCAGCAGGCCGTCGCGGTCCACGGTATAGTCGTGGAAAAGTGTGCCGCGCGGAGCTTCACTCACACCGACCCCACGGAGGCTATTGATGCCCGCGTCGGCGCGCAGATCCTCGCTGAGAAGGTCAGGGTCGTCCATGCTGGCTTCAACCCGCTCCAGGGAGGCGAGGATTTCTATCAGCCGCGCGTAGTGGTACAGGAAAGATGAAGTGACGGCGCCTTTCCGTCCCATTTTCTTGAATTTCTTGAACTCGACGTCGGCTTTGGGTGTGCCCATTTGCTTGGCGACGTTTAGCCGTGCCAGCGGTCCGACGCGGTACATGCCGTCGGGAAAGCCGAGCGGCGTGTAATACGGTGATTTCAGGTAGGAATTGTTCTGGACGGATTCGCCGATGTATTCGTAATACTTTTGCGGGTCGAGTTGGTCGGCAATGATGCTACCGCTGCTGTCAACGAAGCAGATTTTGCCGCCGTGATGTTCCCAGGTGCCGTCCGGCTCGACGAGGCCCATGAAGAGAGACGGGAAGTTGCCGAAGATTTCGATTTCCTTTTTGTGGGTGTCGAGGGTTTTCTTGAAGAGATCAAAAGCGATCTTGGTGGTTGCGTAGGCCTCGGGCAGCCAGGCGCGGATGCGCGCGCGGCCTTCCTCGGTCAATGGGCTGCGGACGCCGCCAGGGACGGCCCAGGCGGGATGAATCTTTTGGCCGCCGAGAATGGCGATGATCTCCTGGCCGAACTGGCGGAGGCGGATGCCGGCGCGGGCCAGTTCGGTATTGCTGGCGATCAGCCCGAACACGTTTCGTTTTTCCTGCGGGGTGTCCCAGCCCATCAGGAAATCCGGCGCGCTGAGGTGGAAGAAGCTCAAGGCATGGCTCTGGATCATCTGCCCCAGATTCATGAGCCGACGGAGCTTGTCGGCGGCAGGGGGAATGTTGACGGCCATGATGGCGTCTCCCGCCTTGGCCGAAGCCAGCAGATGGCTGACCGGGCAGATGCCGCAGATGCGGGGGGTGATGCCGGGCATTTCAGCGTAGGGCCGGCCCTCGCAGAACTTTTCAAAGCCACGGAACTCGACGACGTGGAACTCAGCATCGGAGACGTTGCCTTCGTCATCCAGGTAGATGCTGATTTTCGCGTGGCCCTCGATGCGGGTCACCGGGTCAATGAGGATGCGTTTGGGCATAGGAGGAATAAGATTGTTCAGCCAAATTTGAGCTGCGGGCCTTCGAGTTTCGGTTCGACGCCGCTGAGAACCTGGACCATAAGCGCTTTGATGCGGTCGGCCGGGGGCGGGCAGCCGGGCAGGAAGTAGTTTACATGGACAACCTCGTGGACCGGCTGCACTCGTTCGAGGAGCGGCGGCACGATACCGGGTTCCTTGGGAAAGCCAGCATTGGCCTGGGCGCCCTCGACGTAAGCGCGCTGGAGCACACTTTCGACGTTGCTCAACCCGAGCTGATTGCGAATGGCGGGCACGTTGGCCGTCACGGCGCAGTCACCGAAGGAGACCAGGACTTTGGTCCGCTGGCGGATCTTGCGGATGATGTCCAGGTTATCCTCGTTGCAGACGGCGCCTTCTACGAGGCACACATCGACATTCTCGGGGTATTCCTTTACGTCCATAACGGGGCTATAGACGATATCGACTTTGCCGGCCAGCTCGATGAGGAACTCATCGAGGTCCAGGAACGACATGTGGCAGCCGGAACAGCCGCCCAACCAAACCGTGGCTACTCTGAGGCGATCCATTGTTTTTTCTCTCTTGCTGTGACGATGAATTCCAGTTTGTTGCGGTCGCGTTCCATTTCGGACACCGTCGATCCTTTATAGAAGAGCGCGCCGGTGGGGCAGGACATGACGCACTTGCCGCACTTGGTGCAAGTATCCGAGGATCCCCACGGTTGACGGAGGTCGGTGATAATTTGGGCTTTGGCGCCGCGGCCGGAGATGTTCTTGGTGCCGGCGCCTTCGATGTGCCAGCAGACGCGAACACAGCGGGCGCAGAGGATGCACCGGTTGTGGTCCATGCCGAAAAGCTGGTGGGTGTCATCGACACCCCACTTTGGGAAGCAATAGTTGTAGCGGACGTGGTCCATGCCCAGGCTGTAGGCGAGGGTTTGCAATTCGCAATGGGAGTTTGCGACGCAGACGGCACAGACGTGATTACGTTCGGCAAAGAGCAGCTCGAGCGTCATCCGCCGGTATTTGCGGAGCCGTTCGCTATCGGTCTTGATATCCATGCCCTCGACCACCTTGGTGGTGCAGGCGGGGAGCAATTTGCTGATGCCGGTCACTTCCACCAGGCAAAGCCGGCAGGCCCCGACGTCGTACACGCCATCCAAGTGGCAGAGCGTCGGGATTTTGATGCCGGCGTCGGTTGCGGCATCGAGAATCGTGACGCTTTCGTCGGAGCTGACCTGTTTTCCGTCAATCGTTAATGTTTTGGCAGCCATATCAGGTAAAAGCTAGATGATTGGGGCGAGGGCTTCTTTGGCGTCACCGTTGCCATTGCCGTTGCCGTTGCCGTTGGGTCCGCCGTAGAGGTCCTCTTTGAGGAGGTCGGTGTATTCCTTGCGGAAGAAGCGCAATGTGCTGAGGACCGGGTTGGGAGCGGTTTGGCCGAGGCCGCAGAGGCTGGTGTTTTTCACCATTTCGCACAGTTCCTCGAGCTGTTTGAGGTCTCGCGCGGTGGCTTTGCGATCGAGTATCTTGTTCAGCAAATGGTGCATCTGCACGGTGCCGGCGCGGCAGGGGATGCATTTGCCGCAGGATTCGTCCATGCAAAACTCCATGAAGAACCGCGCGACATCGACCATGCGCGTGGTTTCGTCCATGACAATCATGCCGCCCGAGCCCATGATGGAGCCGAGCTTGGTCAAGGAGTCGTAATCGACCGGGGTATCGAGCGCCTCGGCGGGAATGCAGCCGCCCGAAGGGCCGCCGGTCTGGACGGCTTTGATTCTGCCGCCGTCGGGTGCGCCGCCGCCCATCAGCTCGACGATTTTGCGCAAGCTTGTGCCCATGGGCACCTCGATCAGGCCGGTATTGGTAATCTTGCCGGCGAGGGCGAAGACCTTGGTGCCTTTGCTCTTCTCGGTGCCGATGGCGGTGAACCAATCTGCGCCCTTGCGGACGATCGGGGCGACGTTTGCAAAGGTTTCGACGTTATTGATGAGCGTTGGCGAACCCCAGAGACCGCTCTCGGCGGGAAAGGGCGGGCGTGGTCGCGGAGCGCCGCGTTTGCCTTCGACCGAAGCCATGAGTGCCGTTTCTTCGCCGCAAACGAACGCGCCGGCGCCGATACGAAGGTCGATGTTGAAGTTGAAAGGCGACTCAAAAATGCCGCTGCCGAGCAGGCCCTGCTGTTTGGCCTGCTTGATGGCGACTTGGAGCCGGCTGATGGCCAGCGGGTATTCGGCTCGGACGTAGATGAAACCCTGGGCAGCACCGACAGCATAAGCGGCGATAGCCATGCCTTCGAGCACGCTGTGAGGGTCGCTTTCGAGGACGCTGCGGTCCATGAACGCGCCCGGGTCTCCTTCGTCCGCGTTGCAGATGACATATTTCTGCTGGCTTGCGGTCTTGGCGACGGTGGCCCACTTCAAGCCGGTGGGATAACCCGCGCCGCCGCGCCCGCGCAAGCCGCTCTTGATCAAGGTCTCCACGACCTCTTTTGGCGTCATTTCGCGCAGCACGTGATGCAATGCCTGGTAGCCCTCGGCGGCGATGTAGGACTCGATACGTTCGGGGTCCACGATGCCGCTGTTGGCCAGCACGATGGACATTTGCTCGGTGAAGAACGGGTGCTTGGGGTCGCCCGATTGCACCTGCGTCTTGCCACCTTTAAGCGTGCCTACAAGGGAGGCGGCGTCCTCCGCAGTGACTCTTTCGTACAGGGAACCCTGGCTGTTTCCGTCAATCGCAACGCAGGCGAGTGGGGCGGGTTGCGGGTTGATGGCTGCCGGGTCGGAAGATTCCGGGCTCGGATCGATCTGAACCAGCGGGCCCTGGCAGCACAATTTCATGCAGCCGACCCCGCGCACTTCGACTTCGCCTTCGAGGCCGGATTCTTTGACCGCCTTGTCGAGGGCCTCTTTGACTCCTTTGGAGTTGGAGGACATGCAACCCGCGGCCATGCAGCAGCGGATGACATATTTCTTGCGCGACGAGCGTTCTTTTTCCGCAATTTCGATCAGGTCGTCAATTACCATGGCCGATCCATCCTTTCACATGTTCCAGGGTCGTCTCCGGCGTTTGCCGCGGGGTCACCGCGCCGTCATACACCACCGCTGGCGCGATGCCACAGGCGCCGATGCAACGCGCGGTCAGCAACGAGAGTTGATTGTCCGCCGTGGTTTCCCCTGCCTTGATCCGCGCCTTCTCCTCGACGGCAGCGAGCACTTTGTCCGCGCCTTTCACATAACAAGCCGTGCCCATGCACACGACGCAGGTGTGCTGGCCTTTGGGTTTGAGGGTGAAGAAATGGTAAAAGGTTGCCACGCCATATACCCGGCTGGCGGGCAATTTCAACCGGTAGGCGATAAACAGCAGCAAGTCGTCTTCGAGGTATCCGAAGAGTTCCTGGGCTTTGTGCAGCACCTCGATGAGCGCATCCTGTTTGAACTGATGTTTCTTCATGTGGGCCTCGAGGATCTTGAAACGTTTGTCGCCACTGGCGTGTTCCAGGATCTTCGTCAGCCGATTCGTTTTTTTGTTCGAAAGCGTTGCAATCATATCGCTGAGCAGGACTTCGAGGCGGTCACCACAGGCGGAATCCGCCCAACCCCTCATCCAGTCCTGCAACAGAGATTAGCATCGCTGTCCACATTCGCTGTGCGTGGATTGGCAATTGATAAACCTTTTTTGTTATTGCTTTAATGCAAATGAAGCAGAATGACTAATTAAAGGCTTTTGGCCCCTTTAACCCGTGACAAAATCCTCTCAAGCCCCCGAAGGCGAAGTGGCTTTTCCGCCGTGCCCTTCGAGGACAAAGGCGGTTCGTATCCAAGCCGCTACTACCAGGCTTTGACTTTTTGATGCTCAAAAAGCTGGAACCCATGATTCCACTGAACTCACAGGAGACAACAGAGACAACAGAGTTGCACCCTGTCACAACCTTTGAACAGGGAAGACGGGAAGACAGGGTGCCTTTGAGCGCCCGAACTTAAGCGAGCCACAGCAGGGGCCATTTCTGAGCGCCACAATGACCTGGCGCGAGGGTATATTATGGAGTGCGCCGGCAGAGACTGCACCTTAAACGTATCTTCAGCGACGAAGATGTTCCCAGCTCCGTTAGGAGCGCCATGTTTATA
>JBAXTC010000495.1:0-6082 GCA_037130375.1 Verrucomicrobiota bacterium
CTCTGCCCAGTCCCTGAAAATCACAACCGCAGAAAGTCTGCCGATCACAACTGAGTTGGAACCACGGATTTCACGGATAGCACGGATAAAGAAGGGATTGCGGTGCAAGGGTGTACACCCGGCGGGTGGCTTCATACCAGCCCAGGGCAACGCCCTGGGTTCATCGTCCAACGCCGTAGGGAAATGTCCGCGCTCCAATTACCCAGGGTGGTGGTTTTGGAATGCTGAGCTGCGCACGTTTTGAGAAAGAACTCGCATTTGGGCAGGCAAAAGGGCAGCTTCTGGCACATGTTTATCGCTCAGGTTTCAGAGATCAGGTTCGCAGGCCGTGTTTGTGCCGGCACGGAGGTTGGTTTTAGGGCGAGGAACCGGGCTTTCGGGCACGAACCAACATCAGTCCAATCAAATTGAACTTTGACTCTGGCGACGAATGCTTTTCCCATGAGTTGGTTTGGACGAGATAAAGAACGAGAACGATACTACCTGCTGCCCGGGCAAGGCGGTCGGGCGTTGAGGCGCAAGCTCCGGGGGTTCTTGTGGTGGTCAATTGTGACCGGGCTGTTGGTCTCGGCCTGCTTGGCGATCCTTCTTTACATGCTCAGCGGCCAGTAAGAAAACTGGATTAAATAGTGATGGGCGATCCTCGCCGGTCCAATTTGAAGACCGGGTTAGACGAACAGCTTCGTCGGACGCATCTGGACGGTGTCGATCAGCCCCTGGTCAGTCAGTTTTAGCTCCGGAATCGGCGAGAGGCTGAGGAAGGACAGGGTCATGAACGGCGCGTCCAGGTCGCAACCCATCGCGCGGGCGGCGGCGTTCAAAGCCGCAATGCGCTCGATCACCTCGTGCAGCGGACGATCGGATACCAGCCCTGCGATTGGCAGGGGAAGTTCGGCTTGTACTTTGCCATTATTGACGGCCACCTGGCCGCCTCGCATCTTCACCAGCTCCTCGATAGCGCGGGCGATGTCGGCGTCATTGGTGCCCACGACGACGACGTTGTGGGCGTCATGGGCCACGGTCGAACCCAGAGCGCCGACCTTGAGCTTGAACCCGCGCACAAACCCAACGCCCACATTGCCGGTGGCGTGATGCCGCTCGACAACGACCAGCTTGAGGATGTCGCGTTTTACGTCAGCCACGACCAGGCGATTCTCGGTTCGTGGCGTTTCGATGATTTCCCGGGTGACAATCTGGCGCGGCACAATCTCGATGACCCTGATTTTGCAGGCGCGCTTGATGTGGACCTTGAGATCTTGGGGCACCTTGTAGCGGAGGTTCATGGTGCTGCGCGGCCGATGCGCCAGCGCGCGCTGCGGGGCGAGGTATTTGCCGTCTTCGGCCACCAGGATTCCCTTTTTATAGGTCTGGCGGACGACGAGCTCCTTGAGGTTATCGAAGACAATGAAGTCCGCCCAGTAGCGCGGGGCAATGGCGCCGAAGTTACGCAAGCGGTAATGCCGCGCCGTGCTGATCGTGGCGATCTGCAGCGCGGTCATCGGCGGGATGCCCATTCGAGTGGCCTTGCGCACGCAATGGTCGATGTGGCCTTCGGACACGAGGTCGCCGGCGAGCTTGTCATCGGTGGCAAAGGAGCAATTAGGGGCGTTGTGCGAGGTGATGAGCGGGACCAGCGTCGCGAGGTTTCGCTCGGTGCTGCCCTCGCGCAGGAGAACGTGCATGCCAAGGCGCAGTTTCTCCTGCGCCTCGGCCAGTTCGGTGGATTCGTGGTCGGACTGGACCCCAGCCAAAATGTAGGCGTTGAGATTTCGGCCCCGCAGGCCGGGAGCGTGGCCGTCGATGTTCTTGCCCTTGCCGGCTTCGATTTTTGAAAGCTCGCTTTCGACGCCGAGATAGACCCCGGGATAATTCATCATCTCAGCCACTCCGGCGACGCGATCGTCGCTGATCATGAGCTTGAGGTCCGCCGCCGTGAGTCGCGCGCCTGATGTCTCCAGCGGTGTGGCGGGCACGCAGGAGGGAAGCATGATGAAGAAATCGATGGGCAGGTTTTTGCTCGACTCCAGGACGTAGCGAATGCCGTCCAACCCGAGCACGTTGGCGTATTCGTGGGGGTCGATGACCACCGCACCCGTGCCGTGCGGCACCACCGCGCGGGCGAACTCCCGCGTGGTGAGCATCGAGCTTTCGACATGGAAATGCCCGTCGATCAGGCTCGGCGCCAGGTAAGCGCCCTTGAGGTCGATGATGGTCTTGGCCTTGTAGTCGCCCAAGCCGATGACCCGTCCGTCATCCACCGCCACATTCGTGAGATAAATCTCGCCGCTCAGGACATTGACGAGGTTGGCATTCTTAAAGAGCCGTTCGGCGGGCCGTTCGCCGCGCGCGATACTGAGCTTTTGCTGAAGGTTCCGCATAGCCAAATATGTCCCGAATCCATCATTCTCGCGAGCAAAAAGCTACATCCGGCTGCGGATAAAGATAAAATAGGCCAGGAGCAGAATCGCCAGGACATAAGGCAGCCAAGTCAGCTCCCGGCCTTTTCCGCTGAGCAGTTTGATGATCGGGTAGCTGATGAAGCCCAGCGCAAGGCCGTCGGCGATCGAGTAGGACAGCGGAATCCCGATCATCGTCAGGAAGGCAGGCACAGACTCGCTGTAATCCTTCCAGTCAATTTTTGCGACGTTTTGAATCATCATCGCGCCGACAATCACCAGGGCCGGCGCGGTAATGGGCGGGTAGCTGCCCACCATCGCAATAAGCGGACTGAAGAACAGTGCGAGCAGGAACAGCCCCGCGACCACGAGGCCCGTCAAACCGGTGCGTCCACCTTGCTCGACGCCGGCGGCGCTTTCGATGAAGCTCGTCACGGTGCTCGTGCCCAGGGCCGCCCCGGCGACCGTGCCGATGGCGTCGGAGAGCATCGCCTGTTTGGCGCGCGGCAGTTTGTTATCTTTGATAAAGCCGGCTTGCTCGCACACGCCGATGAGCGTCCCGATGGCATCAAATACCAGCATGAAAAGAAACACGAAGACGAACGGCAGCATCTTGGGCGTCAGCGCGTGGACCACATCAATCTTGAGAAACGTGGGGGCCAGCGAAGGGGGCGCGGCCACGATGCCTTTCGCGAATTCAAAGCGCTGCATCAGCAGCGACCCGGTCACTTCCGGCGAAACCGCGATCACCCGGGGCATCAGCGGCAGGCCATTCTTGAGTGCCACGGCCAGGACCGTCGCCCCGAAGATGCCCCACAAGATCGAGCCGCGCACCTTGCGGGCGTGCAGCGCGGCGGTCAGCAGGAGGCCGGTGAAAAAGACGATCAGGTCGGGTGATGCGAAGTGCGCGTTCATCTTCACTGCCGTGCCCGGATCCTTCAGGATCAGCCCCGCGTTTTGCAGGCCGATGAAGGCGATGAACAACCCGATGCCGGCGGCGATGCCGTTCTTGAGGCTGGGGCTGACGGCGTTGAAGATCATCTCGCGCAGCCCCACCAGCGATAGAATCAGAAACAGCCCGCCGGAAACGAACACCACCCCGAGCGCCACTTCCCAGGCATTGGCGAAGCCCGCGGCGGCGGCGGCCGGGATCGCCGAGAATACGAAGAAGAAATTCTCGCCCATGCCCGGGGCCTGGGCGATGGGATAACGGGCATACAAAGCCATGATGGCGGTAGCCAGTGCCGCCGATAGACACGTCGCCGCTGTGACCGCGCCGAAATCCATGCCCGTGGGCTTTCCGAACATCGCACCGGACAGCACGGCCGGTTGGACGAAGATGATGTAGGCCATCGTCAGGAAGGTCGTCACCCCCGCCAGCAACTCCGTCCGCGCGCTGGTCTGGTTTTCGGACAGGCGAAAGAATCGGTCAAGCATGGCCGTTGGCCTCTGTGATGTCCTCCTCCAGATACGGATAGAGCGTGAGGATTTCCGCTCGCGCATCGCCCGTGGCCACCAGTCCGGTTATCGTACCCACCGTGACGCGCAAACCGCACACGCACGGCCGCCCCCCCATCACCTGCAGGTTGAAAGCGATTCGATCCAGCATTTTCATACACATCAACCTAACCGAGGTCCTGCACCGATCCAATTCCTCATTTATTGACGACTGAGGACACTCCAGGGAAGCAGGTTTCTCTCTCCTATTTTTCTGTCTCTAATCTTTCTGTCTTCCCTATAAGGGTGTGCTTTAGCCTTGGAGGTAGGGTTGGTCAAGCCGGTCATTCGCGAAACGCGGATACTGGTTGAGCTGATCTCGCGCAAGTTGGACGAGAATGCAGCGGCTGAAGAGGCGGTTGGAGCAGGTCTATCAAAAGGCAGCGCTTGCAAGCAAGAAGAGCAGAAACCATTTCAGCCGATTCGCCTTCATGCAACCAGATTAGGTCGGGCTAAGTGGTTGCCAAGCAAATTAATTCCGCCCTGCATCGCCTCGCAGCCGCTCCCCGGCGACGCCCATCGCCGACCGCATCTGTGGACAAAAGCAGCGAGATTAACCACGCGCAGTCCCGGGGCGGTATGTTTATAGACCGGGCGTGCGCTGCGGATGGTCCAGCCCCTTTAGGGGCGGCATGTCCATTGCCTCACGGTTTGTCTTTCGCACCTTGCCGTCCCTGAACGTTCGTTCTAGCTGGGTTCTGCAAACATGCCTGCGGGATTAGACACGTTGTTTTGGGCATTGGTTCTATAAACATGCCGCCCCTGACGGGGCTGAGGTTGATTTCGACACCGTCTGCTATAGACATGTCGCCCCTGATGGGGCTGACGTTGATTCCGAAAGCACGAGCTACAATGAGCAGTGCGTCGCCGCGGCAGTCCTCCTCGCTGGCTGCCATCGCTTGGGCCGTTTCCTCCCACGAGAGCTTGGTTGGCCTCTTGGGCTTGAGCAGTAGTCCCTCGACGCGGACCTCCGCGGCGAGGGTGCCGGAAAAGCCGTAGCGTTTAATCAGCGCGACCGGCAGGCGAATGCCCCGAGAGTTGCCGATGCGCGTGAGTTTCAAATCGAGGGTCTTCATTGCGTAATTACAGTAAACACGCCGCGGGTGTTGTTCAAGCTCACTCTGCCGCGGGATCGTGCGTCGTCAGTTGCGGCACACAGTTGCGGCACGCCCTCGACTCTCGTTAATCAACGGAGTAGTATCTTTTAGCTCATGCGAAACATCGTCTTCCAGGCCCTCGCGGACGCCGCGTCCAACGGTGAACCCGTGGCCCTCGGCATCATTTCCGGCACGAAAGGGTCCAGTCCGCAAAAGGTCGGCGCCAAGGCGCTCTTCTATGCGGATGGCCGCATCAAGGGGACGCTCGGGGGCGGTTGCCTGGAGGCCGAGATTCAGCAGCGGGCGGTGCAGTCGCTGCGGACGGGGCAGGGCGCGACGTTCGAATTAGTGCTCGATCACGATTTCGGCTGGGACGATGGGCTGATGTGCGGGGGGAAAGTATGTGGGTTGATCCTGCCCAATGCGCAGAAGGCGGGCGCAGGATTCTGGGGCGAATTGGCCGAGAGAAAGAAGACTGCGAGGTGGGGCGTCACAGGCGATTTTTCGATCAACCGGATCGAGGAGGGCGGGGGGGGGCCAGGCGAGACGCCTAGCCTACTTTACTCGGAAACCGTCACGGTGCCGTGCGCGCTGTGGATTGCCGGGGCGGGGCATATCGCCCAGGCGGTTGCGCCGCTGGCGTTGCAGTTGGACTTCAGCGTGACGATTTTCGACGACCGGCCCGCATTGGCCAATCACCAGTTCTTCCCGCGAGAAGTTTCGCTGCAAGCTGAGGTGTGGGAAAAGCTGCTGGCGCTGCCGTTGCCGTCGGGGCCGAGCTTCGGGCTGATCGTGACGCGCGGGCATCGGCACGATGCCCTGGTGCTTAAGGAGTGGGTTCACCGGCCGTTCCTGTTCCTGGGGATGATCGGCAGCGCGCGTAAGGCGCGCACGATCTTCGAGCATTTCATCGAGCAGAAGCTCGCGACGCCCGCCGAGCTGCAACGGGTCGCCTGCCCTGTGGGAATCAAGATACGCTCGCGGAGTGTTGCGGAGATTGCGGTGAGCATCGTGGCGCAGTTCATTGATAAGCGGGCTGAACTGGTTTATGAGAAGATGGAGTGATCGAGTGGTGGAGTGGTGGAGTGGTGG
>JBAXTC010000496.1:0-6080 GCA_037130375.1 Verrucomicrobiota bacterium
CTCCCGCTTGACATTATTCCTCGATCTGCTTCACATTACGTCGAACATGATAAATATAACATCAGCACAACTTCGAAAAGCAGCCGATCTCCAGGAGCAAATCCAGGAGCTGCAACAACAAGTGAATCAAATCCTGGGCGGCGAGGTTCCCACTCCTGCCCAACCAACTGAGGCACCCAAGAAGAAGGGCGAGATGAGTGCTGCCGGGAGAGCTGCTATTTCTGCTGCGGCCAAGGCAAGATGGGCAAAACGCAGAGGGATTACATTTACGATCACACCAACACGATCAGATGAACCAGCACCTGCACCCACGATGAAACCCAAGATTCAGAGGAGTGCTGCCTGGAAAGCTGCGTTGTCTGCTTCTGCCAAGGCGAGATGGGCCAAGGTGAAAGCACAGGGGAAATGAAACTGTAATTTGGGGGCGAGGGATGCACCCCGCTTTCCTGGTCCAAAGCCTGCGAACCCCCTGAATTGTTAACAAGAAGAAGCCGCCATCGAGAAGCTTCTCGCTCGCTATCGCCAGGCAATTAGCGCTAAAGTCAGCCCGACGCTCAGCCCGGAGGAGGATTGGCGGACCCGATCTGAATTACACAGTGCAACTGCTGGGGCATTGATCCTCCTTGTAAGCCCAACGGTCGGGCTAGTTGTCACGCAACAAAAATGAACACAAAGCGCTACCTGTGCTGGGCCGCAGAGGCGACATTCTGTGCGCTGGTGACCGGCTGTGCCGCCTTCTCTCGGGGCCCGATCCTGCCGCCCGAGCCATTGCCGACCGCCTCAATCCTGGACCTGCATTGCCATGTGGGCGGTGTTGGCGCGGGTGGGAGCGGATGTTACGCCTCACCCAAGTTGCTGCAAAGCTCGAAGATGGGGTTCTTTTTGCGGAGTTTCGGGGTCACTCGCAAAGAGGCGCAAGAGCACGGGGACGCGCTCTGTGCAGAACGGGTGTCCCAAGCCCTTGCCGCGAGCCGGCACGTGAATCGGGCCGTAATCCTGGCGCTGGACGGTCCGGTGGACACGGGCGGCAATCTGGATTTAGCACGGACTCAGCTCTATGTGCCCAACGAGTTTGTCGCCGCCCTGGCGGCTCAGCATACGAACCTTCTCTTTGGGGCGAGTATCAACCCGTATCGTCCGGACAGTATGGCACGGCTTGAGTGGGCTGCTACCAACGGCGCCCGATTGCTGAAGTGGGTGCCATCCATCATGCTCATTGATCCCGGGGACGAGCGATTGACGCCTTTCTACCAGCGTCTCGCGGGGCTGCGTCTGCCCTTGCTCACGCATACGGGCTTCGAGCACGCTGTTCCCGGGGCGAAAGACGAATTCTGCGATCCTGAGCGGTTGCGGTTGCCTCTATCGCTTGGAGTAACAGTGATCGCCGCTCACGCCTCGTGGCCTGGTCACCACCACGGTGAGCGGGATGTGGACCGGCTGGCGCGGCTCATGCAGCGGTATCCCAATCTCTACGCGGACATTTCATCCCTCACGCAGATCAACAAGCTCGGGGCCTTGCGCGACGTGCTGCGGCGGCCAGAATTCCGCCATCGCCTGCTCTACGGTACGGACTTCCCGTTCGTGAACATGCCCATCATGGTCTCGCCGTGGTACTTCCCGTTGAACCTAAAGTTCTCGCAAATGTGGCGCATCAGCCGGATTCGGAATCCGTGGGACCGTGACGTGGCGCTTAAGCAGGCGCTGGGCGTGCCCGCCGAGGTCTTCACACAGGCCGAAAAGCTTCTCCGCTGGGATTGCGTCACCGAGCCACGCCTGCCCGAACCTGCGGGAGAAGTTCTGCCAGAGCGAAGGGCTTCTGGGGGAAGGCCCGAGCCCCCCCCCCCCCCAGCTCCTCTGCCCGCGTCCGATCGTCCAGCCCATACCTCCCGTAATGATCTCCACGATTTGAGGAGGGTCATCCCCGTCGCAGCGATGTCTCGCTCCGCAGCCCGTTCTGTGCTGATGTGCAGCGGTCGCCCTCATCGACATCCAACCCCAGAAGCCGGCTCTGCCACTCCTTACTTCGCTGCCATATTATTCAATCAATCAACCTTGGCGGAACAGCGCGGTTTCGTCTTTGGACTGATATCGATCGGAGAAGGGGCGTAATGGTTATTCACTGGTGTTCGGGACACGGTCCCCAAGTTCATCTTCTTCAGCAGCGCCTGGAACCGCAAATCGCCGTGGAGTCGGCGAAATGCAGGCTCCACTCCAACCTTGTAAATTAGGCTTGAGCGCTCTTCATACGCACGGTTCAGCCACCTCAATGCCTGGTCGGTTTCCCCAAGGGCCGTGTAGATGCATGCCAACGAGTAGGCGGGAGGCGTGTGGTATTGAGGGTTAGTGGTAATCTCCTTAACCACCTTGAGGGCTTCGGCCCGGCGTCCAGATAAGGCATAGGCCCTAGGTAAGACAGGGTGAACCTGAATCTCCCAGAACCTGTCAGGCAACTTCCGGCACTCGGCGATTGCCTCATCAAACTTCCCCTGTTCAAGGAAAACCTTAGCGATGGTGAAATGGGCATAGATGCAATCCGAGCAGCTGCGCAGGAGATTTCTTGCAATCTTGAGTGCCTGACTGTAGTCCCCCATCAAATAGGCCGGCTCTGCCAACCACATGTAGATGAGAGGCGATCGAGGATCCAGTTCCTGACTGCGCATCATTTCAGTCGCCGCTTCACCAAAGCGACCGAGGGCGTTGAGTAAGTGGCCGTACCAAGTGTGCGCCAAGCTGTAATTTGGATTGAGTTCAATCGCACGCCGGAACTCCTGCTCCGCCCCAAGCCAATCCCAGTGGCTCATCATTTTGCCCCATGCAGCGACGGTGTGAGCTTCGGTTAGCGAATCATCAAGAGCCAACGCATGTTCTACCGATTGCTGCGCTTTGGTTAACCAGGGCGTAGTCTGCTGCCCCTTCTGGAATATGCGCAAAATATTCACTTCTGCTAGCCCGGCATGGGCTCGGCCCCAGGCTGGAGCGATGGTGATCGCTTGCTGATAAAAGTCTTCTGCCTTTTGCAGTTGTGGCCAATGCATCGCCGGGGCCCAGTATTCGAAGCGTCCCTTTAGGTAGGCATCCACCGCCGCTGATGGCACGTGCTTGACGTCGTGGATGCGAACTTGTTCGACAGGGGTCAATTCGATCCTGATTTTGGAGGCGATTGCTCGGGCGAGCTCCGTCTTAAGCTTAAGCAAGCCATGGATTTCGCGTTCATAAGTCTCCGCCCACAGTTGCCTGTCGGCACGGCCGTCTATGAGATGAACGCTGACCAGCACTGTGTTATGTTCCCGCTGAACGGAGCCTTCTACCACCGCATCCACTCCCAACTCCGCGGCAATCTGCGGCAGCGTTTTCGTCGTTCCCTTATACTGCATGATGGTCGTGCGTGATGTGACCTTATGCAAGGCGCTCACCGTCCCCAGCTCATCGCATAGCAGCTCAGTGACGCCATCAACGAAGTAATCCTGACCGGGGTCGCCTGAGAGGTTCAGGAGTGGCATTACGGCCAGCGACCTAATTTGACCGGGAGCAATGGTGCTGACCGTGGCGGGGGGCGGGGGCGGCGTGGGATCTGAACCTGTGACCGTTGCCAATTCCTGGTGAACCGTGCCCGATGCAACCGGCGGGCGCTCAGCGGCGATGGGCGCCCTGGCAACGATGGCCGTTCGTGAAGGAAGGTTGTCACGCGTGATGCCGTAAAGGGATTCAAGAATTCTACAGTATAGTGGCGGCAGCGGATGCCGCTTCTTCGAGTCAGGCTTGAATGCGCGGGCGAAGGCACTCTTGACCGAATCCACATCCCCAGGCAGCCGGAAGCCCTTATACGCACCGCTCCCCGCCTCGTCATAAACCTCCCTGTGGAATTGCGCCGCAATGAATGTCCCGCTTTCGTTTGATTCAGCAATCTGCGCTTTGACGAAGGCCACGTCTTCATCCGAAAGCCGCTCCGCGCGCGGCCTTCCGGTCTTAATCTGACTTTGTCGCATATTGTTTACGCTTAAATCGTCCGGTAATTCTGCCACTTTCCGCTACCCTGAACAAGCTACTTCGCGTCACTTTGCGCTTCTGCAAAAGGAGCCCGGTTTGTGGTCAACTGCTCGCGTGCATACGACACGTCAGAACACAGCCTGCCGAGTGGCAGAAGAATCAAGCAAACGCGCGAAGCGTGCGTCACGGCACGACCACCCTTAACTCCGTTGAACCAAATAGCTTAAGCATATGTTTCCCTTCTCAATCAACCTCTCGGAACAGATCGCAACTTGCGTCATTCCCTTCGGCATTCCCCTGACTTGGGTGCCGACTCAAATCCACTATCTCGCCATTTCCGTGGCAGCCTTGGTGATCTCCTGGCTCGCTACACGCGACCTCGATAACCAATTCAAGCGCTGGCTGATGATCTTTGCCACCGTTGGACTTTCTTACCTTGTGCTCAAAGCGATGGGTCATTTCCAGGCGGTGAAAAGCCCTGAGTTCATCGGGATTGTCGATATGCAAGCCTATGGGGAAGCCGTCGAGATGCTCCTTTGCGCCTGTCTCGGAACGATCATAGTGTGGACTGATACTCTCAGTGGATTTGCCGCCAACTCGGTGACGGGGATTCTATACCCGAATGAAACAGCCCATGTAACCCATGACTTTAGGCCCGTGGAGAGACTCATGCGTGAAGGCAAGAGTCGTGCCGCCATGTCACAGCTAAAGCGAATGCGAGTCAAGACCCCGGAAGCTTTACTGATCCGGGCCCGGATACATGAGAACCTAGATGAAGTCTCCGCAGCACGGGCAATTTACAAGAGGCTTCTGCGCAGTCCGGCAAGCGCTAGCCACCTAACGATCAGCACTTTGCTGGCTCGTTTAAGCTGAGCCTTTGTCCCCTGCACAGAAATGAGCCACCCAACGACCCCGTCAACAGAAGCGGAGTTAAGGAAAGGCAGCCAATGCAGTCTGAGCTTGGCCGAGAATGGACCGATGGCACGAGCCTCATGCAAGACACCCAGGTCGCGAACGATAACCGGCCCAGATTGGAACCGCTACCGTATGGGACGACTCCCACGGTCCGCACACCGTCGCTCGCCTTTGGGGTGTAGGCGATGACCAAACCAAAGCAGAAAAGATCGAAAAGAATTATGAAAAACAACGACATCACAATAGAAGAACCAGGAGAGGCTCAGTTGCAACCCGAAATGAAGCAGAGAGAGACGCTGAAAAAATACTTTCTGTTTATCGGCGACGACATCCACGGATTCGTGCATGCGTGCAGCGAGGTTGAGGCATTGGACCGTGTGGCCGTGTTCAAGAAGCCTTTTCGTGCTATGTTGTTTGACGAAGTTGAGTGAGACGCCTAGCCCGGTGGCACCAATCAATGCGGACCGGGTAATGCCTATGGGGACGGCCCATTTTGGTGGGCTCATTCGGGGGCGGTTCCAGACGCCTTCCCCCTTCTCCATAACCACATGTAAGGAACGCAATTCGGGGAAAGGCGGCTCCACGCCCTGCCCCAAGCCACCCGAAACCCGCAAACTACACCCCTCACAACGCGGTTCAATTCCTGTAACACCTTGCCCAGCTAGATCAGGCTCCGCTGTGGCCGCTGGGTGTCGATGCGGCCACTTTCCCCTCGGCCCACGGCTGGCTGAGTGGGCCTCTCCCCCTTTTTCAGAATCGCGCGTCGAGTAGGGGCGGCCGATACCAGACGATCCAGAAGAAGCCAAGCAACTGAAGCTGTTCAAGGACCGAGAATACCGCTATTATGTGTTTGCCACCAACGTGGATTTCGATGCTTGGCGAGTGTATTTGTTCTACTGTAAACGGGCGAACATTGAGAAACACAACCAAGAAGTCCTCTATCTCACATTTTGGCGATAATTTGCGCAAGATTTTCAGACGGTAATCAGCGATTTCCCCCTATATCTGCATGGTATTCGCGTTGTGAGGGGTGTAAATCTCAGATGGCTGGTCTCGGCGGTGAGTTGAGGATGCCCCTCTGGGTCAAATGACGCTTAAACGTAGCCTTCGCTAATCCACTCGGTCCGGGCCAATTGCGCCCGGAGTCGGGCATATTCCTTTTGGCGAGAGGCCGATGA
>JBAXTC010000497.1:0-6067 GCA_037130375.1 Verrucomicrobiota bacterium
GGGCCAAAGCTGCTTATGTGGCCAACGAATTCCCAACCGAATTTCGCGATAATAGCCTCTCCTTCTTGAAGTTCTCAATTTGCAGCCGGTCAATTCTCATACTCAAACAATTTCCGGATAAACCTTCTCCGGGTCCACGCCGAGATCTTTGATGGCTTTGTCAGAGACGGCTCTGCGTGGGGGCTACAATATCAACCTTTCGGCCACTTGTTTGATCGCGAAGCAATAGGCGGGCAATCTCCCATTTGAAGAGGTGTTCATTGCTGCAATGATGGCCTCAAGGTCGGAGATAGAAGTGATTTTGGCGGGGTCAATGAAAGCCTCGATAGCTTCCCTGCGCCAGCCTTCCAGCGTTCGGTGACAGAGTTTAAGTATGGCAACGGTATCACTTGCTTCGGGGCCGATGCCTTGAACCTGCCCGTTGCCGGCAAAGTGGAATCGGGCTTCGCAGTCAGGTTCGATGGGGCTGATTAGAAGAAGCCGGTTGATTTGCGCTGCGGCACCGAAGGTTTCCTCCTTCGCACCTTCCATGAGCAGGGCCGCCACAATGTTACGGTGATCCATGTCCTCACCGAGAGACCTTCCCGGTTCTTCGTTTCGCGCAATCATCTCCTGTTTGCATACAGACTGCGGTTTAAGGTGGGCGTTGTGGACTTTGATGTTGAGTTTGGCTCCCGAGGGGCTGGTGAGATGTCCATCCGGGGAGATCGAGCCCAAACGATCGTCAATCGCTGCGCCCGTAAAAGCGCACAACCCTCTCTGATGTGCGACCAGTTCCTGCCGCAGCTCCCGTTTCCGGGTGAAACTCTCGTAATCCAGATTAACGCCGATAGGGCGTTGGTTGTTGAGATACTCTTCCAACGCCCGCGGTGGCAGACCGGATTTGTCGATCCACCTCATCGCCCCAATAGTTTGATGCGCTCAACCAAGGAAGCAGCCCGCTGCAGTCGGTCCGAGTTGCCTGTCTCACTTCGCAGCTTGCCGATTTCCTCTTCCGCCCCCGGCAGTTCCTTGCGATCGATCAACGCAAAGATATGTTCCAAGCGCCTCTTAACGTTCAAGTTGCGTTCAGCGCCCCCCATCAACACTTCGACAATCCAGTTGGAGTCCATGCCGAAGGACTGTGCCGGCTTCTCCGCCTGGTCGGCATCGAGCAAGCGGACTTCTTCTGGCAATACCTCTCCAATCACCTGCGGTGAGTGCGACGTGCAGACGAACTGGATAGCAGGAAAGGTGGCTTTCAAGTCGGTGGCGACCCGCCGTTGCCAGCGTGGATGCAGATGGACGTCCAGTTCGTCAATCAGCACCACGCCCGGGGTTTCCCGCAGCACTTTGGGCCAGGGTCCGTCTGCCGGGCCGAGTTCGTCCGGCGGAAGCAGGAAGGCATTTTGAGTCACCGCCTTGATGGCGAGGTCGGCCACCAAGGCCAGCATCATTCGCTGCCCGGCGCTTAAATTGTCAAAAGGCTGCGCATTTCGGGCAATGGACAGGACGATCTGGTCGCGATCCGTGTCGAACCAGACATCATCGGCGTCAGGCACGCAACGGAGGAGTGCCCGCCGCACCACCTCAAATCCCGGTCGCCAGCGACCGCCGCGGTTCCCGCGCTCAGTTGTTTCACGGCTAAACCACTTCTGGAGTTCGACAAATCGAATTCGTTCGTTGAAGCAGTCGTAAAAGGCTGCCCATCGACGCGCGGGTCCGTTTGGTCGCGGCTTTGAAACGCGCTCATTGGAGGGCAACCACGCACGACCGGCGCCATAATAGGCCAGCACCGGACATAGTACCCGATCGCCCGCATGGTCGTGCTGGTAAATGTCCCTGATTAGTGCCAGCGCCTCTTCGGCGCCCGCATTGCTGGTCTGCAGGCCCCGCTCCGAAATCTGACGCGTCCAAGTTAGCTCGGACCGTCCGGCAATCTGGCCCGTGGCCTGGACCCTCACCGGTCTGCACTCGCGAAACTGAACTCGATCCCCCTCGAGAGCTGGCTCCAAACGGATTTCCTTCGGAAGAATTCTCCGTCCACTGTTCATCAACATAGTGTCCGGCTTCTCGACGAGCCAGATGCTAAGACTCACTGCCAGCGCATCCAGGACCGTAGTCTTGCCGGACCCGTTCTCACCCGCCAGCAAGGTGAACTGCGGATGCAGGCTAAAACTCTGCTTCTTGAACTTCTTGAAGTTCTCAATTTGCAGCCGGTCAATTCTCATACTCAAACAATTTCCGGGTAAACCTTCTCCGGGTCCACGCCAAGGTCTTTGATGGCTTTGCCGACCACGCTCTTTTCCAATTGCCCCTTTTCCGCGAGGGCGTAGAGGGTGGCGATAACTGTTGATTCGGCGTCCACCTCGAAGAAGCGGCGGAGCCGCGCCCGGGTGTCGCTGCGGCCAAAGCCATCGGTGCCGAGCGTCGTCAGTCCGCCCGGAACCCACGGAGCAATCTGGTCCGGCACGATCTTCATATTGTCGGAGACGGCGACAAACACGCCCTTTTCGTTTTCCAGCAGGGATTCCACGTACGACTTCTTTGCGGGTTCGGACGGATGCAGCATGTTCCAACGCCTGGTCCGCAGCGCGTCGTTGCGCATCAGCTTGTAGCTGGTGGCGCTCCAGACGTCGGCTGAGACGCCGAACTTTTCTGCCAGGATTTGCTGCGCCCGCAGCGCTTCGCGGATGATCGGCCCGCTGCCAAGGATGTGGGCCTTGAGCGTGTGCGGTTCGGGACCGGGCTTGAACTTGTAAAGCCCCTTGAGAATGCCGACCTCCGCCCCCTCGGGCATGGGCGGCATTTCGTAGTTCTCGTTGTAAAGGGTGAGATAATAGAAAACGTCCTCGCCTTCGACATACATCCGGCGCAGTCCGTCGGCAATCATCACGGCCAGCTCATAAGTGAAGGCAGGGTCGTAGGTCACCAGGGTCGGGATGGTGCTGGAAAGAATCAGGCTATGGCCGTCCTGGTGTTGCAGCCCTTCGCCGTTGAGGGTGGTGCGGCCCGAGGTAGCGCCGAGCAGGAACCCTTTGGCCCTGATATCGCCGGCCAGCCACATCAAATCTCCGATGCGCTGGAAGCCGAACATCGAGTAATAGACGTAGAACGGAATCATGTGACGCCCGTGGGTGGCATAAGAGGTGCCAGCGGCGACGAACGATGCCATTGCGCCGGCCTCCGTGATTCCCTCTTCGAGAATCTGCCCGTCCTTTGTTTCGTTGTAGTAGAGAAGGGATTTGCTGTCCACCGGATCGTAAAGCTGGCCTTTCGACGAATAGATTCCGACTTCGCGGAACAGGGCGTCCAAGCCAAAGGTGCGTGCTTCGTCCGGGATGATCGGCACGATTTGCCGCCCGATGGACTTGTTGCGAATGAGCTGGCTGAGGAGCCGGACGAAGCCCATGGTGGTGGACATCTCGGAACGCCCGGCCCCTTTGAGCAGGTCGGCGAATGCCTCGAGCTTCGGAGCCTCCAATGGTTCGGGGGCGACAATGCGCCGCGGCAGGAACCCGCCGAGTTTCTTTCGCAAGCCCAGGAGATATTTCGTCTCGCGGCTCTCGATCGCAGGACGGAAGAAGGGCGTCTGGGCGATTTCTTCATCGCTCACCGGGACGCCGAACCGCGCGCGGAATTCGCGCAGTTCTTTTTCGTTCATTTTCTTCTGCTGATGCGTGATATTGCGGCCCTCGCCCGCTTCGCCAAGGCCGTAGCCCTTGACCGTTTTGGCAAGAATCACCGTCGGCCGGCCTTTATGTTCCACCGCCGTCTGGTAAGCGGCATAGACTTTCCGCGAGTCATGGCCGCCGCGCAGCAGTTTATGGATTTGCTCATCGGTCAAATGATTCACCAACTCGAGCAGCTCGGGATATTTGCCGAAGAAATGTTTGCGCGTGTAGCTGCCCGGCTCGACGGAATATTTCTGGTAGTCGCCGTCCACCGCTTCTTCCATCCGTTTGAGCAGCAGGCCGGTTTTGTCCGCCGCGAGCAATTGGTCCCACGCTGCCCCCCAAATCACTTTGATCACATTCCAACCGGCGCCCTGGAAAGCGGCTTCGAGTTCCTGAATGATTTTGCCGTTGCCGCGCACCGGCCCGTCGAGCCGTTGCAGGTTGCAATTGACGACCCAAATCAGGTTGTCGAGGTTTTCTCGCGACGCCAGCGTCAATGCGCCCAATGATTCGGGTTCATCCGACTCGCCGTCACCGATGAACGCCCAGACCTTCGGCTCTTCCCCTTTCATGAACCCACGGGCCTTGAGGTAACGGTTGAAGCGCGCCTGGTAGATCGACAGCAAGGGACCCAGCCCCATTGACACGGTGGGGAACTGCCAGAACTCCGGCATCAGATACGGGTGGGGATACGAGGAGAGACCGCCGCCCGGGGCCAGTTCCTGGCGGAAGTTCTGGAGGTGCGTCTCGTTCAGCCGCCGCTCGAGGTAGGCCCGCGCATAAATGCCCGGGGTCGCGTGCCCCTGGAAATAGACCATATCCCCGATGAACTCCTCGGTGCGACCGCGCAGGAAATGATTGAACGCCACTTCGCACAAGGTTGCTGAAGATGCGTAGGTGGAGATATGCCCGCCCAGGCCGCCATGCTCGCGGTTGGCATTGACCACCATCGCCATGGCGTTCCATCGCACGTAGCTCTTGATTCGCCGTTCCATTTCCCAATCCCCGGGGAACGGCGCCTGTTTATCGGCGGGGATGGTATTGATATACGGCGTGCTCACCACGCGGGGGACTTCGATGCCCCGCTTTCGCAGCCGGCCCGTCAGGTTATCGAGAAAGCGCGTGGTCTTCTGTGGCCCCTGCTCTTTGAGCGCATATTCCACCACTGTTTCCAGCGATTCGAGCCACTTTTCTTCTTCCGCTTCATTCGGCGGCGGCAGCACAGGCAATTCCGCTGGCGAATCCTTCAATTCATTTTTCGGCAATTTCACTTTGTTAATCAGAAGTTAATTAGATAAACTCTCATCAGATGCGCGTCAAACCGTTCGCAGCACCGCATTAGACCGGATGGCTGCTTAAATGTCAGCCTAATACGATAACCTGTGAAGCTTTGCGATCTAACTCTGGCGACCCCCGAGGAAAACCTTGCCTGCGACGAGGCGCTGCTCGACCTTTGCGAGGCTGGCAATGGGGATGAACTGCTGCGGTTTTGGGAACCGGCGCAATATTTCGTTGTTGTCGGTTATGCCAACAAAGCCGCCACCGAAGTCAACCTCCCATTCTGCCGCGCCAACACCATTCCGGTGCTGCGCCGCTGCACGGGTGGCGGCACCGTGCTGCAAGGGCCGGGCGTGTTCAATTACTCTTTGATTCTGCGCATGGACGATGCCGGCCCGCTCCACAGCATCGCCGCGACCAACGAGTTCATCCTTAAACGCCACGAGGTGGCCCTGGCCCCGCTGCTCCTGGCTCACGTCGAACGGAACGGGCACACCGACCTCACGATTGGCGGCCTCAAGTTTTCCGGCAACGCCCAGAGACGCCAGCGACATTTCCTCATTTTCCACGGTTCTTTCCTTTTGAACCTCGACATTGGGCTCATCGAAAAGGCTCTGCCCCTGCCTTCCCGGCGACCCGACTATCGCGCCGACCGTTCCCACGCGGATTTCCTGGTGAACCTCAAAATTCCTGCGCAGGCGATCAAATCCACTTTGTGCGAAGCATGGAACGTCACCGAACCGCTGCCCGAAATCCCCTTGGATCGAATCCAGCGCCTCGCCCGCGACAAATACGCGCTGGCTGAGTGGAATCTTAAGTTTTGACGAGGCTCCGTCTGCTCGTAAGCAATAAATTTAGTTCTGACCTTTGATTCCTCGCGGGTGGCGCCATTACGGTTTTAGTATCGCTCCTCGTGCCCGCTGCAAAAGCTTTCGGAAAACCAGTTGAAGCCAACCGCCCGCCTGCGTTAGTCTTGGCCCATGCCACACGGCGCCACTTTCGACTCGTTCCAGCATGAACTCGCGCGCCTCGTGGACATCTTTGTGGAATCGAGGTGCGCCAGGTTAGCTCAGTAATTGAGGAAAAGTGCGCCGACTACCGTCGGCGGCTACGATTTTGCAGGTTCTTGAATC
>JBAXTC010000498.1:0-6066 GCA_037130375.1 Verrucomicrobiota bacterium
GTAGGAATAGAAAGCGGTGTGGAGCGTTCACAAGCGGCTTAACGATGCGGATGAGCCATGAGGGGGAGCGCGAGAGAGGCGGTCGAAAACAGTGCCAACGTGATCACGCTCCCCCTCATTGGCTCAATCCGTTTGTTATACCGCGCCCGGTGCGAATTCCCCACGCGCGGCTTTCCGAAACAACAACGCCGATGCGATAAACAACATGACGTTAAATGCATTCCCACCAAACCCGCGCAATACAGCCGCTGTCCACGGCGTAGCCTGAGGATTCCGAATAATCAGCGCAATCACCAGGACCAACGCTTGAACGAGCGCTGTCACGAACAGGGCGCGGGCCATGCCATTTGGCTGGAAGCGCGCCATGGCGGCACCGATGATCCCCACCATGGGCACCACGAAATAGCCGAAGGCGGCAGGATTGACGTCGTCGGCGCCCTGGACAAAGTTCCCCCAGACGAGCAGGAACACCGTCACAAGCGCAACGCCGACGGCGGCTCGGTACGCCGGTGAGCCAAGCTTCCTGATTACCATCTGAAACGTCAGACCGATGCCGAAGAGCAGAGTGCCGACAGCGCCGACAAGAAGGAAGGCGCGGATATCCCAGCCCCATCCACCCGCAAAAAGGCTCCGCAGCAAGGGCATCCCCAGGATGATCGCAGTGATCACTGCGGGGGTCTTCCAGAGGCTCCTGCGCCGTCCACCATCGTGCGTTTTTGTGTTCATTTGGCCCTGTCAAGGTTGCTTACTTTGTGCCACAAAGTAACTTTGTGATGCAAAGTAGTCAAGTCTGAAACAGCGCAACGTTGCAGGCGAGGCTCGCTCACCACGCTCGGCAAGCGCGGTATAACGATAGAACTCAGGCAGGCCGGACCAGTAGTGTTCGACTGCCCACCGAGAGGCGCTTCCGGCCTTGCCTGGAGCCGGATTGTTAGCCAGGCATCCTGACTCGATAATAAGCATTGATCCAAAAATAGAATTCTTCATCGGCAAGCTCCGACAACTCAATGTCATGTCGCTCCTCAGTCTCTCGGGCCTCATCCCCACACCAGCAACCGTAAAGCTCGACAAGAGACTCTTTCCCGCAGTGCTCTGCAAGGAAGGCAACCAAACTCACGTGGTTGGGCTGTGTGCTCGAAACATCGCCAGGCCCCTGATTACGGAAGGCACAACCACACCCAACGTCTGAACCCACTTCTGTGATACAGGGCAAGGTAAACTTCTTCCGAAGGCCCTCTCCTATGACCAGGGACTGTTCAATCCGCCGCCGACTCGTGCAAATTCTGCCGGTTCCTGGCTGGTACCCCAGGCAGGGAATCAGCGGCGGATCAGATGCGGTTGCGAGGTAGAGGCAGAAGCACATAGCAAGCTAACGTCCAAGCTCACGCACAGCCGCCGGGGCGTGACGTGAACCGCAACGATACTGTTCGAGTTTCATAGACCGGTCAACTGCCCGGCGCGGCGGCTGTTGCGTGCAGCGCCTTGTTAGCCGATTCTACTCGGCCAAGCAATACCAGACTCACCACTGCAATTACCGCCAATGCCCCGCAAGCCAGCAACCAATAACCCGCAACATCAGCGCGAGCACGACCGTATGCCTGCATATCCTCCAGAATCTTGGAGAACGACTGGTCCCGAATCGGCGCGGGCTCGCGATAGTCGGGCGACTGCTTCATCTTGTCATGCTCCACTCGCAAACCGTAAGCCCAGGCAGAACCCATCGCACCCCAATGAATGTAAGCGCACGCCATGTAGCTGCCGATAAGACCAAGGGCGAGCTGAATCCATAAAATGGTCCTGAGTGAACGCATGGTGCGATTACGGCCAACGCTCGGCCTGAGTGGCGCGGGGACAAGAGCGTGAACATTCAAACCGAAGCGGCCATCCCGCGTCCACTCCAGGTCGCTCGTTCGGCGTGTGGGTGAATACGCCTTTACTCATGCGAACTAGCACTAACGAGGTTGGTGTTGCATGGCGACCGGCCGCCCCGGCATGCATCGCACGGCAAAAATAGAATGTCGCCAACCAAGGAAAATGGCGTGTCCACGACGGCGAGGGCGGGATGAATGCGTGAGTCCGGATCTATGCTGGCCCGATCGAAGCACATCGCGTAGTCACAACGCACGCCGGAGAAGTATCGGTCACCGACCACGCGCGAGCCGATTGCGGAACAGCCGGTGAGGGCACTTGCAGCAGCACACACTAAAGCCACTGGCAAAATCCGGGTCATACGCGATCCCGCCGAACCAGTAATGGGCCTCATATTGGACGTGTTAGAAAGCGTCATTGGCAAAGCATAATGTTTTCCACTATGCTTGTCCATAGCTACTTACAAGAAACATTGGCTCGTATATTGCAGGAGAAAAGGCGTCTTCGCCGCAGGAGGGGTTCATTCCCAATCCGAAACTGAAATTGCGGGACCAAGTCTGCGGGGTGATTGGTTTTAAGCATTATTGCATGCGTTCGAGGGGGTTGAGAATAGAGGGTTACTGTGTTTCGAGGGAATTCCGCAAGCCTCTCAGCATAAGGCTCTTTTCTTCGGCAGCGTATTTAATGTGTATTCAACGGCCCGTTCGTATGTCGAACGACGCAGATCTGGCCGGCAAACCCTTTCATGAAACGAGATTACGCCCGTCTAGCTCTCCAAGCAGAAGCCCTCCCAATTGCGCAGGGCGCTGGCCTGGTCGGGGCCGCGCAGGCCGGTTTGTTGCAGATCGACATAGACTTGGGCGTCGGTGACGAGGGGCAAGTCCTGGATGGTTTGGGTTTCGAGGAAAACGCCAGCGTCGTCGGGGACAAAAAGCCAGACTTTGCCGGCGTCGCTAACGGGGCGAAGGCCCAGTTGCTCCAGGATGGCAGCTTCGGGCAGGCGCGCGACATAAGCGGTAGCGATGACCGGTTCGGTGTAGGGGTGGCGGAGCCAGCCGGCGACCCATTGGGTGAAAGCGATTGGCACCGACTGCAGATCGGCCCACGACAATGGTCATTTTCAGTAAGTATTCAAGTATTCTTACTAGAAATCAACATTCTTCCTGAGCAGTAAGAATGCCATTTTTGGTAAACACAGAACACGGCATCCGCCGGATTTCAACCTGATACCAATTTGAACACCTTATGCAGTTTGGTGCCTGGAAAGATGGTTTCCGTGGCATTGAGTTGTTCGACCATCTTGACCGCCACAGGCGCCACAGGAGATAACCGAGGGAATAGAGCTGGAACGTCAACATAAGCGCCTGCCCGATTCAGGCAATGGCACATCTATTTCTCCGTTATCTCCGTTTCCTCCTGTTCAATCCCAAACCCATGAACCAACAGCAGGGAACGGAGAGAACGGAGGGGGAGCAAGCCACTCTCCGAGACGCTATCGAGACCATCACGCGCCTCGTCACGCTTGCCTCGCCGCCGGGTGCAAGAAGCTTATAAGCAGCGCCCCTGCGGCGCTTTTTCCGTAGCGCGCTCGGCCATCAAACGGCCTTTGCGCCAAGCGACGGTCCATCCGCTCAGAAAGGTATCAGCCTCTAATCCTGCGAGGTATCAAATCATTCGCCCCAGCTTCAGTGTTCTGATCCTACAGGAACGGAGCGCCGGCTTCAGCCGGCTTTGGATGACCGACAAGCAAGCCCGCCCGCTGGCAAGGGACTGCGACCTAAGCCGGCTGAAGCCGGCGCTCCGGTGGTACCGGTGACATGCGCCCCTGGTGGCCTTGGAAATTGCTACCAATAGCGGGCCTTGGAGGGGATCACGTGGCGGATGCCGCCGCGGGGGTCGGGGACGTCGCCGGTGTAGCGGGGGATGACGTGGAAGTGGAGCTGGGGCATGGTCTGGCCAGCGGCGGGACCGTCGTTAACGCCGAGGTTGAAGGCGTCGGGTGTGGGGGTGAGGTGTGAGGCCATGTGCTGTTGGGTCCAGTCGATCCAAACCAGGAGGCGGGCCTTCTCGGCGCTGGTGAGTTCTTGGAACCGGGCGACTGGGCGGCGAGCTATGATGAGGGTATGGCCGGGGGAAATGGGGAACTTGTCGGAGACGATGGCAAAGAGGTCGTCCGCGGCTAACAGGCGGGCGGGCTCTATTTCGCCGAAGGCCGGGAGGGTGGTGGATTGGCGGAACCCCGGCAACGGGTTGGCTAGTGCCCCGAGCGCGGCGGCAAGGCCCTTCAGTGGTGGTGAAGGCGGGGGACGCAGTCCGAGCTTGCGTTTGTAGATGTCTGTCAGGGCCCAGCCGAGCCCTTCACGTTGGGGTATCGGAACCTCATGGGCTGAGTCGCTGTTGTTGGCGGCCTCGAGGGCCTTATCCACCTCCCTGGCTTTGACGCGAGGGTAACCCATCTCGCGAATTTCGTTCAGTATCTGCTCGGGAGTGAGCGGGGTTGTGGCGCATTTCAGGATTTGGCGCAAGATGATTGATTCGAGATCGGGCATAGGGTTAGTCAACTGGTGGCTGTGCGGTTGCCTTGAAGTGAGTCGCCACTTCTTTCAAGGTGGGCGGTGGCATCCGTTGCAAGGTCTCCATGCGCCTGGTCGGCCAAGCCGGGGCCGGGATTGGCCTCTCGGGCCGTTGCTTGTTGTTCAACAGGATTTGTGTGCGCATATCGCGCACTACTATCGGAATTGGGCGTTGGTTTGTCAGTATCTGCCACGGGCGCAATTCTAGCGCGCTGTCAGCAGATGGCGAGCCAGTTTTCCGGGGTGAGGGGATGCCACAGATGGAACCAACCAGCTCTGGGCCGCCCGGGCTGTTGGCCTCATGCCGGTTTGACGCAATTTTCGCTCACAAACTGGCCGGGGTTTTCGACGGTGGCGGGCAGGCCGGGCGGGGTGCGATGGCGCTAAGGTAAACTGAGCCACCTCTGCTAAGATAAATTGAGCCACCCCTTTTTAGTTTTGACGGGCGAGCATGGTGAAACGGGGGGGGGAGGCGGACCAACATCGAAGTGGCCTTCGCCGATGGAGGCACGGCTGTCGTTGCCTTCGTAGGATTAGCGGGGCTGTGGTCAATCGTAGCGTAGCGCTTCGATCGGGTCGAGGCGTGCTGCCTGGCGGGCTGGGAAGTAGCCAAAGATCACTCCGACCGTGCCTGAAAAGAAAAAAGCGAGTAGGACGATGGATAAGTCGAGCACGAAGGGCAGTTTGATGAAATGGCAGGCAATTGCCGAACAGATGAGTCCGCCCGCGACGCCGATCAGTCCGCCCATGACCGAAAGTGTGACGGCTTCCACGAGAAACTGCCGCATCACTTCTCCTTCCATGGCACCGATGGACATACGGATGCCGATCTCCCGGGTCCGCTCTTTCACGGACACCAGCATGATGTTCATGATGCCAATCCCGCCGACAATCAAACTGACAGCGGCGATCGAGCTGAGAAACGCCGTCAAAAGAGTGGTCACCTGACCGACGGCTTTGGAGATCTCTTTCATGTCCTTTACGGCAAAATCATCGGGCTCGCCTGGGGCCAGACGCCGCCGTTCATGCATCAGGCTGGTCACGTCTGCCTGCACCTTGGCAATGACGTCGATCGACTTGGCTGAAATCCAGGCCATACCGATCTCACGGTTACCCACAATCCGCCGGTGGTAGGCTTGGAGTGGAAGCAGCACCACATCGTCCGGATCACTGCCAAAGCTCGCCCCTTTGGCATCCAGGATTCCCACGACTTCACAAGACAATTTGCCGATGCGAAGCGTGGCACCGAGAGGTTGCTGATACTTGAAGAGCTCTTTGCGTATCGTCGCGCCAATGACGCAGACCGATTTTTTGGAACGTAGCTCCGCGTCGGAAAAAGTCCGGCCTGCGCTCAACCTCCAATCCCGGGCTTCAAACCAATTGTTGTCGATTCCTGTCACCGCGGTGGGACGGCTCTCATTACCGTAGATAACCAGCACCGAACTGGCGGCTTGAGGTGCCACCACGGCGTTGGGGATATCACGGGCGATGGCCAGGATATCTTCCATCTTGAAGGGAGCGGTTGCCCCACCACCGCCGCTGCGCACGGCGCGTTCCGGGATCAGAATGAGCAGGTTTCGTCCGAGGCTCGAGATCGTGGATGTGACCTCCGCCTGGGCACCAC
>JBAXTC010000499.1:0-6059 GCA_037130375.1 Verrucomicrobiota bacterium
GACTTCGCCTCCAGATCATCGCTGGCTTTCGCCGCAATCCCGGCGTCCACAAACAGCCCACGCAACTTCAGCTTCTCTTGCGGGGTGATGATGATGGACTCGGTGCGGAACTCGCTCTTGGAAATCCTGTTCTGATCGAGCTGCCCGACTGCCAACGCCTGCCCGCTGTAACGCGCCAGCAGATGTGCGCCGGCGTGCAGGGCGATGATGCCCCCGTCCACCGCGTCCTGCGGCCAGCCGTAGGGGCTCGCGGCAAAATACTTCCGCAACTCGCGGCCTCCAATCCCGCTGCCGACCTTGCCATGGATTTCCTTGCAGACCGGGTGCTGTTCTGTTGCGCCCTCGTAATCCACGGCCCGCAGCGGCGAGTCGTCGCCATTGCGGGCGCGGTTGATGACCGATGTCCACGCCTTGTGATCCGCCTCGTTGAAGCGGGGGAACAGGCGGGCCAGCGCATCGGTTGCGCCCTCGCGGACCTTCTCCGCCAGCGTCAGGTTGAACAGTTCCGTGCCACCCCCCTTGTAAACCTTCGCGCCGCTGGCGATCTGCGCGATGAGTTGGTCGCGGGCGCGCTCCGCGTCGCTCAACCGCGTGCCCATGCTGCTGCGGGCCTCGTCACCCTCACGGTTGCTCGGCGGCCCCTTCGCGTCAATCGTGCCGCGTGCGGCTTCTGCGCGGATGATCTGCTCGCGCAGTTCTTGCGCCGCCGCTTTCGGGACGAACACAAACAAAATCGGACTGTCCGTGCCCGCTGCCCGCGCCGCGTCCACCACGTTCCTTTGCGAGGCGTTCCATTCGTTGCGGACCCACACCGGGATGCTTTGCCCGGTCGCATCCGGCGGCTCGGGCGCGAAGTGCAGCACCAGGTCTCGAGGCTCGTTGCTCGCGCCCTGTTTTAGGCGGACGGTGTTGATTTCCCTTTGCAGCGCCGCTTGCAGCAGCGCATCACGCTTCTGATGCACCACGGATTCATTGCTGCCAATTTGCGTCTGCCGGTTGCGAAACTCCTTGTCCCATTCCTGCGATTCCTTGGTTTGCAGGTTATATTCTTCGCCGTCCTTCAGCAGAATACCTTCGTCCACCAGCCTCTGCAGCGCCACAGGCACGTCCTTGCGCAGCTTCGTCCCGTCGTTCGCCAGGTCGCTCACCAGCAGATCCCCCAGCATCTCCGGCGTCGCCCGCACGCCGCAGTCCGCGCCCGCCGTGCGGGGCAGCTTGCGAATCAGAAAGATCAAACCGCAGAGTCGCGCCGACAGCCGGTCCTGCTTGCGGATGGTTTCCTCCAGTTCCCGCAACAACACGCCTTGCTGCACCATGCCGGCCTGTAACTGCTCGAACATGAAATCCGCCGGCACGACCGTCCCCAGCGGCTGGTCCGCCAGGCCGCGCAGCGCCTCGTGGATGATTTGCAGTTGGGCGCGCAACATCGCGCTCGTGCCCGCCGGGTCAACCGCCCGCAGCACCTGCTCCCAGAACCGCCGGCGCACCGGCAGGATGGGGTAATCGTCCGCCAGGATGTCCTGGTCCTCCGTGCGCGTCGCAATCGCCGTCGAGGAAAGCTGCCGCGCAATTTCTCCGGCGTGCGATGCCAGTACCTGCCGCACGGCTTCAATCTTCTCCGGTCGCTTAGCCAACAATACGCGCCGTGTCACGTTTTCCACGTCCGCGTCGGAAAGCTCCACCGAAGTCGTGAACCGCGCCCGCATCCAGCCAAACTCTGGCACGTCGGAACTCAGCGCGCTCTGGCCCGCCGCCACCACCAGCACTCGCGAGTCGAGTTGCTTCCCCAACGCTTCCGCGACCTCCACGATCTCACGGGTACGCTCCAGGTTGTTGCGCACGTAAATCTGCACTTCGTCCAGCACCAGGCTGGTGAGCGGCAGTCCGTCTTTGCCGCCCAGCACTTCCCGCGTCATCCTCAAAAACTCCGCCGTCGAGATGTCCGTCGGTTGCGCGAATTCGCTCGACAGCAGTGCATAAAGCCCATCCTCGTCGCGGAATCTTGGATCGACTTTCAGCAACGCTTCACCCAGCACCGGGCTCACCGTCAGATCATTCAACTCTCGGTTGAAGTCCTTGCCCGCCGCCTCGACGTCGGTCCTCACCTGGTCGTAGAAACCGTTGTTTTTCAGGTAGAGACAGAATTTCGCTAGCCTGTACTGGTCTGGCAGCCCGCACGAGCGCAGAATGATGCCTAGAATGGTCAGTCGCGTGCTTTCCGCGCTCCCCGAGGGCAGCGCACCAAACGCGGCATGTACCCCGCCGGATTGACGCCCACGAGTGTCCAACTCCTTCAACGCAGCCTCGATTTCCGTCGGCAGCCGCGGCACGAGACTCCGCGCAGTCGTCCCATCCGGCAATACGGTATTCACCCACAGGTGGCCGATCATCTTTAGCAGGTGCGACTTGCCGCTGCCGTAGAAGCCGCTCACCCACGCGCCGCTTTGGTCCGTGCCGCCCACGCGGCCCAGGAACGCTTCAAGAATGCGCAACATGCCGTCCGCGTATTGGCCTTCGCACACGAAGTGGGAAACCTCCTCGCGCAGCGTGACCCATTCCTGGGCCGTCATGCCGTCACTGATACGCGCCTGCCCATTGTTCATGAGCTTGGCCGTCGCCGGGTCACGCAGGAATATGTCTCGATTCTTCATAGTTTGTTCTACTTGGTCACCATGCCCGTAATCGGAATTGCCATGTAGTTCCACCCGTCGCGAGCATCCAGCAGCCGGTAAGTGTTCTGGTCATACGAGCCAGGAAAGAACACCACCACACGCCCCCGGATCAGGGTCTCAACGGCCTTCAGTACTTCATGCAAGAAGGTAAACCCGTAGAGACCTGCTACCCCATGCACCGCCAGCACGCTATTTTCGCTCTCCTCATCCGACCTCAACGCCTCGGTCAAACGTGCCACACACGCTGGCTTAAACTCCCGCTCGTATTTCAAAGCAAGGTCTTTGGGTCGCTTGAAGTACTGCTCGCGATACTTCTCCGCTGCCATCCAATCAGCGAACGTGTTCGTTAAGTCCACCTGCCGCCAGGTGTGCCCGGCGGCCTTGGTGCGGTGCTCAAACTCCTTCAGCTTCACCACCAACCGGCGCTCGTCCTCTTTCGGATACACCACAAAGATGGTGCGCTGCGCCCCAGCCAGATTGCGCTGCCACGGGGTTTTAATGTGCTCGCCGTATTGCTCGGCGAGATCGTCAATGCGTGACACGGGAATCCTTTATCTCTTCAGGGGTTAATACTGTGCTGAACCCGATTTCGATCACGTCGCCCGCCGCCTTCAAATCCAGATTGCTGAGACGCTTCGCTTCGACGGCAAGGTTCCGCAATTCAACCGGCGACGCATCCAGCACCCGCGTCCAGTTCGTTTCAAACAGCCAGCCACCGCGCAGTCCTTCCAGGTACCCGAGCATCAGCGCATACGCCGTCGCCAGCGGCGTCGGACGTATGACCTGTCGGAACTTGCGCACTCGGCCTTCCAGATGGCCGCTCTGCGTCCACGACGACGAAACATTGCGCACCACCTTGTCGAGCGTCGCGTCATTCAGCCGGCCACCCACCGCCGCCCGGATGGCGTCGGTGATCTTCTGACGGGAAAGTTCCTCACCAGGCGTCATGGCCAGAATCGGCTCGGCGGTGGCCCGCAGGAGCGGGTCACGCGCCAGGGAGCACAGCAACGCCAGCAACGGACGACCCGCCGCGTCATCCCGCCAGAAACGGCGAAGCACCCGGAACAGCGCGACGTTCGGGTCGAGGAGGTAAAGTTCGGTCAACCGTTGCGCCGTGAGCTTCCGCGTCGCCGCCGTCTGCTTGCCCAAGGCGTTGTGCTCGATGATGGCCGTCAGGTAATCGGCGCGCCCAACCTCCGGCGGAACGATGTCCAGCAGCGTCGAAAGCTCATTCAGCATGATCGTTCGGCTGGTATGAGTCCCTTTGTCGCCGGATCTAAACCCGAATTGCGATGGCACTCTATTATTAACCACGCACCACTTTTACACCATTTCCCGAAACCTATCAAGCCCGCCGGCAAGTTTGCCGGCGAAAGTGTCAGATGTTGTGTTGGGACACATTTATTGCCATGTCGAAGGCAATCCGAGTGGTAATTCGCCTTTCCCCTGAGCTTCCGCCCTCCAGACCCACAACCGGATGCATTCAGTTGTGCGGATGTAACCCACGCCGTAACCATCAGCCCCGTCGCCATTTACACTGGCGACTCCTAAGAGATCAGAGCAGTTTGTTCCACTCTCCCGCAACCTCTCGCGTCCAGAACCGCTTCTTCCCAGGCTCACAGCAGTCGAGCAGTTCCCGAAAATAATCCTCCCACCTATCCACTGCGTTGGCTTTGGTTCCGCCGCCCTCTGGCGAAAGGGAGCGAAACAGCCTTAAACCAAACTATGGTGGTAATAACCCACCAATGGTGGTAATAAGACTGAAAAGCAGAGAAAGAACAAACATCAAGTGCCGAAAGATTGCTAAGTTGTTATGATCAAAGAACTGCACCTTCACCAAATCGGCCCGGTGCCTGATTTGGAGGCGGAGTTTGGCCCCCGCCTTAACCTGGTCACGGGTGACAACGGCCTGGGTAAGACCTTCCTGCTGGACGCCTGCTGATACGCCCTGACCCGCACATGGCCCGACAACAAGCAATTCTATCCCTCTGCGGACGTGCCGAAAAACGATCCGCCCTCCATTAAGTACACGGTCATCGGTAAAGCGGGCAAACCGTCGTCCCTAGAGGCAAACTACCGCTTTTCGGATCAGATCTGGAAAGGCCCGCAAGCTCGTCCTTCCATGCCAGGCTTGGTCATTTACGCACGTATTGACGGCGGCTTTTCCGTTTGGGATCCAGCCCGGAACTACTGGCGCGGCAACGAAACTGACGAAAGGCGAGAACGGCCCGATGCTTACCAGTTCACCAAAGATCAAGTCTGGGATGGATTGGAGGACGCGGAGGGTAAGGAGAAGAGGATCATTTGCAACGGACTTCTCCGTGATGTGGAGGGCTGGCGGGCGAAGGGCAACGGCGCGTTTGGTCTTCTTGAGGGAGTCCTGGAACAGCTTTCGGAGGGGGAGAATGAGATCCTCAGCATCGGTGCAGGCGTGCGGGTCCGGCTGAACGACGTGCGCGACATTCCAACTCTCAGAATGCCTTACGGACCAGTGCCCGTGACGCAAGCCGCCGCAGGCATGCGCCGGGTACTGGTGCTGGCTTATCTGCTGGTCTGGGCTTGGGAGGAACACACCCGGGCCGCAAAACTCCAGAAAGATGAGCCGACCAATCGGATCGTGCTGCTGTTCGACGAGATGGAGGCCCACCTGCACCCCAAGTGGCAGCGGGTATTTCTCCCTTCGCTTATGCAGGTGGTGGACGGTCTCTTGGTCAAGGGACAAATTGCAGCGACTACCCTCGATCCCAGCAAGACCCTGGACCAAAAGGCAAATTCAGTGCTCAAGAAAATACCAAGATCCGTCCAGATCATAGCCACCACCCATGCACCGATGGTTCTGGCCTCCATCGAGTCGGTATGGAGCATGGAGGATGACCGCCTGTTCGATTTCAACCTCGTTGAAGGAAATCACGTCGAGTTTGGGGTAGTTGACTTTGCCCGACACGGCAGCGTGGTTCCTCTCCCGTCCCCATTTTTCTGTCTCTCAATTTTTCTGTCTCAATCTGTCTCCCCGCACGTTTGCGACCCTTCGCGTTTGTTTCCGGCTAATCGCCCCGGGGTTGCCCGGTCTCTTTGTCTTCAATGAGCCTTTTTCGGATGTGCGAAACTCTTTTTCAACGCCGATTTTCGCAAAGCCTTGCAGGAGGCAACTGACGCCGCTAGCATGATCGCCGTGATTGCAGCCTACGGACCACAGGGATTTCCGAGGCCATCGCCTTTATGAAAACAGATTTGTGGTGCCAGCATCAAACATTCAACGCCAGCCATCAAGAATGAAGCCAGAGATGAACCCCGAAGCACAGCAACAGCTTATCTAAACTAAACTAAAAACCATGAGATTCCTGCACACCGCCGATTGGCAATTGGGCAAACCTTTCGCGGGGATCG
>JBAXTC010000005.1:0-34780 GCA_037130375.1 Verrucomicrobiota bacterium
GAGTGTTAGCGCCGACTGCCGTCGGCGGCTACGATTTCTTGAAACCACCCTGATCCGTCGAGAATTGGCTTTCGTCACCATTGACTTGTGACTAGGTTGCGCGGGTAAACTGGCGATTATTGTGAGAAGCTCCGACTGAACCAGCCGATGAAGAAATTGCCCATTACGGTGTCCATGTCAAGAACCTGCAAAATCGTAGCCGCCGACGGCAGTCGGCGCACTTTCCCTCGATTATCGGAGTGTTAGCGCCGACTGCCGTCGGCGGCTACGATTTCTTGAAACCACCCTGATCCGTCGAGAATTGGCTTTCGTCACCATTGACTTGTGACTAGGTTGCGCGGGTAAACTGGCGATAATTGTGAGAAGCTCCGACTGAACCAGCCGATGAAGAAATTGCCCATTTCGGTGTCCATGATTTCCGGGGCGGAAGCTCAGCGGATCGGGCGCGCCCTGCAGAGTGTGGCGGGCTGGGCGAGTGAAATCGTCGTGGTGCTGAACGCCGGCGTGAGCGATGGCACGGAAGAGATCGCGCGCAAATACGGAGCCAGGATTTTTTGCGAACCGTGGAAGGGGTACGTGGCGCAGAAGGCCTCCGCGGCGCAGAAGGCAACCCAGGAGTGGATTCTGGGACTGGATGCCGACGAGGTGGTGTCTCCTGAACTGCTCGAGGAACTGGAGCGGCTCTTTGCCGTGCAGAATGGGCTGCCGTCTTTTGCGGCGTGCAGTGTTCCCCGGCTGACGATGTTTTGTGGAAGGTGGATCCGGCATGGAGACTGGTATCCGGATCGCACAACGCGGCTTTGGCGCAAGAATCTTGCGGAGTGGGGCGGAGTGGACCCGCACGCCAAACTGCTCGTGCGGGGCGAAATCCGCAGAATGGACGGCAATTTGTTGCATTACAACGCCGAAAGTATTGACCGGCAAATCGCCAAGATCAGCGGGTTCAGCAGCGATTTCGTTCGGCACATTCAGGCAAGCGGGCGGAAGGCGGTCTGGTGGGACCTTGTGCTGCGTCCTGCCTGGCGCTTTGCCAGGTGCTATTTTCTCCGGCTGGGTTTTCTGGATGGCTGGCAGGGCTACTACATTGCCTGGATGACGGCTTTCCAGACGGCTACCCGTTACGCCAAGGTAAGAGAGGCACAGGCCGATTCGTCGAAGCCTTGAAACGCCGAACATCTCGACCCTCTCAACTGCGTCAAATCATGGCACCGAGCAAAGGAGTCGATGTCTCCGTGATCCTGGTGAGCCGCAACACATGCGCGCTCGTCTGCACCGCGCTCCGCTCCATCTTTGAAAGCGGCGATGCCTTCATCAAAGAGGTTGTGCTGGTGGATAACGGCTCGACCGATGAGACGTCTGTTGTGGTGCCGCGCGAGTTTCCGGCGGTGAAATACTTGCGTTCAGAGACCAACCTGGGTTTTGCCAAGGCTAACAATCGGGCGGCCGACGCGGCGAGCGGCGAGTTCCTGCTGCTGCTCAACTCAGATGCGCGATTGAAATCGGATACGCTCGCCCAAGCAGTGGCCTGGATGCGCCAGCATCCCGAGTGCGGCATTGCGGGGGTGCAGTTATTGAACCCGGATGGCTCGCGGCAAAATTCAATCGCGAATCTGCCTTCGCTCGCGACGGAGTTGTTGAACAAATCACTGCTGCGTCGATTGTTTCCGCGCCGGTTCCCGGGCAAAGAACATCAGTTCACAGAGCCGGTCGAGGTGGAATCGATCGTCGGCGCTTTCATGTTGATCCGCAGCAGCCTGTGGCAGGCGCTCGGCGGGTTTGATGAGCGGTTCTTTTTCTTTTTCGAGGAGACGGATTTCTGTCTGCAGGCCAGGAGGCTCGGGTGGAAGGTGTGCCATTTGCCCCAGGCGCAAGTGTGGCATGACCAGGGCCAAAGCGCCCGCCAGATGCCCGCCTGCGCCAGGATCGAGTATTGGCGTTCGCGTTATGCTTATTTTAGAAAGAACCACGCGAGGCTGACCTGCGGCTTGCTCGGGGGCGGTTTGTGCATCCGGCTTTTCATTGACTGGCTCGCGAGCGGCTTGCTGGTCATGGCCACCCTGGGTAAATCGTCACGTCGGCGCGCAAAATGGGACGTGACCACGACCTTGTGGCGCTGGCATCTCCGCAAATGTCCGGTTGAGATGGGGTTGCCGCGATGAATGCGAAGTCGTTTAGGGTGCTCCACCTCAATTCGATGCTCCGCGGCGGCGGCACCGACGACCAGTGCGTAAAGCTCGCCCACGGCCTGTCCCAACTTGGCCACAAGGTCTGGGTGGCCGGACCGGACGGGCGCGAGTTCGCGCAGGTCGTTCGCGAACTCAGCGTGCCCTTCCATAGCACGCCGCCGGAAGGGCCGCTGAAACTGCGGTTCATTCTGAGCGCGGCAAGGCTCATCCGGCGCGAAGGGATTCAAATCGTTCACGGCCACCACGGACGCGACCTGTGGCCGACCATCCTGGCAGCGCGGCTTTCGGGAAAGCACCCTGTGATCGTGCTGACCCGCCACCTGGCGAAAAGTCCCAGCTCCTGGTTCAGCCGCTGGTTCTTGCTGGGCCAATGCGATGCGGTCATTGCCGTGTCAAACTTCGTGGCGAAGGTCTTGCGCGAAGGGGTCTATGAGCCCGATTCGCCTGAGCCGGAGCGCCGTTCCCGGCCGCCCATCGCAGGCGATCACTCCAAGATTCATGTCATCCACGGCGGGATTGACACGAACCGGTTCGGGCCTTTGGATGCGGCGGCCCAACGTCAAGAGTGGGGTTTGACGCCGGAGCACTTCGTATTTGCTGTCGTGGGTGGTTACGACCTGCCGCGTGGCAAGGGTCAGCGCGAGTTCTTGCGGGCCGCTGCCCGTATTCACGCACAGGCTCCTGATGCGCGGTTCCTGATCGTCGGACGTGGCAACATGGACACGATACTGCGGGCGGATATCGAGAGGCTTGGGTTGGCTGGCAAAGCCTGGCTGACACAGTATTGCCGGGATATGCCGGCGGCGATGAACGCGATTGACTGCCTGGTTCATCCGCAAGTGGGGACCGAGGCATTTCCCGGAGTGGTGCTGGAGGCCTTTGCCTGTGGCAAGCCGGTTATTGCCTCAGCGTTGGACGGAGTTCCTGAAGGATTTGCGGTTGGCGGCTGCGGTCGGCTGGTTCCGCCCGAGGACATCAAAGCGCTGGCGGAAGCACTGCAGGAGCAAACCCGACGCCCCGCACTGACGACCGAAGAGCTTCAGGTGCTGCATCAACGTGTAGCTGGGGAGCTCTCCATTGCCATCTGGGTGAAGAAGGTAGTCGCGCTTTACGAACAGTTGCAGAGTTCGAGATCAAGCTGATTGTTTGAGGGAGCCGCCGCCGGCCGTGATTCAATGGCCGTGGCCAGCCTCTCGCATCCGCTTTTCTCTTCGGTTCCTTCGGAAATAGGCACTTAGAGGATGCATCTTTCTCCATAATTGGAGCTGTTGTCCCGGGGAACTGCGGATTTTGAGAGTATTTTGCCGGGCAGGCACATACCAATTGTTCAACATCGTTCGTTTGACCAGCCGGTACCCTTCATCGAGCAGGAAGCGGTGTTTTACCAAGTTGTACAGCTTGTCCTCCAGGAGAATGAGTCGAGGGCGGTGCCTGGCAAGGTCAAAGCCAAGCAGGACATCCAGTTCAGTCCCCTCGGTATCGATCGAGAGGAAGTCAATTCGAGGGGGATCAACCTGCTTCACCAGGCTGTCCAGGGTGACGGCGTCGCACGTTTCGGTGAAGGCATATTTGATGTCGAAGTCATCGACGTTCTTCTCCACGGTGGCAACCACGCTCGAGGGATCCGGTGCGTGGAGAGTTATCTTACCCGTTTTGTCCGGGCTGACGCAGGCGCAATGGAAACAGCGGGAGCGTGGCCTGTCACGTAACAGCTTCTGATAGCATTTGCTCAGAGGGTCAATGAGCATGCCGGTCCATCCCAGCCGCTCCATGAGGTAGGTTAGCGAGTTCTGTCGCGGGTCGTTCGCTCCGACTTCGATGAAGAAGCCCTCTCGGGCGTATTCGAACGATTCGAGAATGAGCCGGCATTCTTCAAAGTTGCCTGGCTCGAGATGAACGCGGCATTCAGTCAGAACATCTTGAACGTGTTGTGGGGGCTGCATCAGTGGTTAGGCGCGGCTCGGGCTGGTTGAGGGTTGAAGTAGTTGCGCATGGCGATGAAAATGTCGGAAGAAGCCGTCCAAACTCAGGAAGTCCTCCCAGAGCTGCCGGCAACGGCGCTGCAGATCCGCGAAGCTCTCAGCCGAGTGGCCGTGGTAGTGGCGCAGGATCGCGTCTGCCGTTTGTCCAATCTCCTCGCCTTCCACCCAAACACAATAGTCTCGCCAGTTGATCACAGACTCGTAAGGCAGCACGCAATCCGTATTGAAGAACACCGGGATGCGGCCCAGGCAAAGTGTCTCGTAGAAGCGATAGGACCAGTTGCCCCCGCCACGCGGGCAGAGCGTATAGTCGCTCTCGATCACATTCTGACGAAACTCCAGGAACGAACGCCCTAGATGATCAGACTGGCCGTCTTTAGGAAGAAGGAGGGTGCCGTTCAGGAAATGGTCGCGTAATTTGAGGTTCTTCCGAATCCGGGGGCATCGCGATACGACTCCCAGTGCTTGATAACGCGTTCGCTTGCCTTCGCTGCGCGTGATTCGCCAGCCGCAGCGGCGCAAGAAACTTTCCAGTGCCGGTCGGGAGAGCAGCCCCCAATACGCGGCACGGTAAAAGGCACGTTTGATGCCGAAGCGGGAAGCCGCAGCCGCGTCGATACAACCGCAGAAGCCGACGACAGGCGAATCCACTTTGGGGCGCGGTCCGGCCGCTGGCAGTGGCTTGGCACTTCCGAGGTGGTCGGATATGAATGCCGGGGCTGGGAATTCGACCGCGAGTCTAAGGGAGCGTCGGAGGCTCCCTCGGAAAACGAGGGCGCCGGGAACCGGAAACGGTTTCTCGCTGTCCGTTTCGCAGAAGACGACCAGCGGCTTTCCCCAACCCTTGGCTGCGCGTGCCAGCCGATGCACGAGTTCACTGTGGCGTTCATCCTGCCACGTTGTCGGACACACCACAAAGTCACATTCAGTCGGTCCGGTACGGATGAAATAGTCCCGGCCGGTCCGCGTGTATGAATCCTGAAAGAAGCGAAAACGCTGAAGGCCGGTGAATTCATTCCCCCACGGAACCAGCAGCGGGCACAACTGGGAGTCCGCGCTGAACCAGGCCGGGTCGGCAAAGATGCGCAGCGTCATCGCGGGCGGGCAGGGCTGCGTGAACACGGCATGCTGACGATAGAGGATTGTTTAACTTGGAAACTAATCCTCATCGACTTGGCTGACAATGGAATCGATGGCGACTGATCGAGTGTCGTCCGGTTCATACGCCATTCTTACCAGCGTGGGCCACCGGCGTCAAATACGGGAAAGGTTTTGTTTGATGATGGTCACCGGCCATGCTAAGGAATGCCGCGATTGTCTAATGAAAGTCGAACCGAGCGCCAATGTGTGCCCCCCATGACCGCGGCACGCAAACCTATCCGTATTGATTTCTGCGATTACGCGCCGGGTTATCCCAAAACCAACAACTTCTTTTACAACCTTTTAAAGACGCGCTTTGACATCGAGGTAACGGACCAGCCGGATTTCCTCATTTATGCCAGCCCGGGGAACCACTTGCACCGCGTCCACAACTGCGTGCGGATTTACTTTGGCATTGAGTCTTTTCTGCCCGACTGGAGTGAGTGCGACTACGCGATGACGTGCCATTATCTGGCGGATCCGCGCCACTTGCGATTGCCTTATTATGCGCTCTACGGCGGGGCGCGGGTGTTGGACAAGCAACACGATGACCCGGAAACGATTCTGAGGGCCAAGACCCGCTTCTGCGGATTTGTGGTCAGCAATGCCGGCAAGCGCAAGACGCAAAAGCGGGTGGATTTCTTTGAAAGGCTTTCCCGCTACAAGCGAGTCGATAGCGCTGGCCGGGCATTCAACAATATCGGCGGTGCGCTACCCCCCGGCCCCCAGGCGAAACTGGACTTCCTCAAGACCTGTAAGTTCAATATTGCGTTCGAAAACGCGACGCTGCCGGGCTACACCACGGAGAAAATCTTTGAAGCCATGTGGGCGCGCTGTGTGCCGATCTATTGGGGCAGCCCGCGCATTCACGAGGAGTTTAACCCGAAGAGCTTCCTGAATTATTTCGATTTCCCGAACGAGGACGCGCTCATCGAACGGATCATCGAGTTGGACAAAGACGACGCCAAGTACCTCCAAGTCATGCGCGAGCCCTATTGGAACAACAACCAGCCCAACGAGTTCTTTAACCTGGACCGCGTGCTGGACTTCTTCGAGAAGATATTCACGACGAAGATTCGTCCTGTGGCGCAGCGTCGGCGCTTCTTTCCGTTGGGCCGCTGGGTTCTCGTCAAGCGTAACAAACCGCACAGCCCCTGAAATGGGATATCAAGCATCCCATTGAGCCATGCTCTTTAATTCGTACCTCTTCATCCTGGTCTTTCTGCCCGTCACACTGGGTATTTACCTTTTTATTATCCGGCGGGGGTGGCGCAAGCATTCCTTTGATTGGCTGGTTCTGGCGTCGCTGTTCTTCTATGGCTGGTGGAAATGGTCGAACGTCCCCCTATTGCTCGGCTCGCTGCTGTTCAATTATGCCGTTGGCACGTGGCTGGGGAAGATAACGCCCGGGCGTCCCGCCAAGGTTTTGCTGGCGCTGGGCCTGATGGGGAATCTCCTGTTTCTGGGGTACTTCAAGTATGCCAACTTCTTCATCACCAACGCAAACGCACTTTTCGGCCTGGGCTGGACATTCACCCACGTGGTGCTGCCGCTGGGAATCTCCTTCATCACGTTCCAGAAGATCGCCTACCTCGTGGACTCCTACAAAGGGCTCACGCGCGGCTACGGTTTCCGGGACTTCTGCCTTTTTGTCTCCTTTTTCCCGCAGCTTATCGCGGGGCCGATTGTGCATCATAGTGAACTGATGCCGCAGTTCCGCCGCAAGGACTCGGGGCCGAACTGGGAGGACTTCGGTGTCGGCGTGACTTTGTTCGTAATCGGTTTGGGAAAGAAGGTGCTGGTGGCTGATCCTTTTGCCCTCTATGCCAATCCAGTCTTTAGCAGCGCAGGAAGAGGGGCGGTTCCGACCTTCGCCGCCGCCTGGATTGGCACGCTGGCCTACACCATGCAAATCTACTTCGACTTCTCGGGCTACACGGATATGGCGATTGGGCTGGGACGCCTGTTCGGGATCCGGCTGCCGCTCAATTTCAATTCGCCCTACAAAGCCACCAACATTGCCGACTTCTGGCGTCGCTGGCACATGACGCTGTCGCGCTTCCTGCGGGATTACCTTTACATCCCGCTGGGCGGGAACCGGAAAGGGCCGAGGCGCCGCTACGTCAATCTGATGATCACCATGCTGCTGGGGGGGTTGTGGCACGGGGCGGGCTGGACGTTTGTGGTCTGGGGAGCGCTGCATGGGCTTTACCTCTCGGTCTTTCACGGCTGGCATGAATGGGGCCAACGCACCGGACGCTTGCGCTCGACGCCATCAACGGGGGGGATATGGGCTGGGCGCGTGGCAACATTTGTGGCGGTCATAGTCGCATGGGTGTTCTTCCGCGCCGATAATTTCCACGCCGCGACGAGGATGCTGGCGGCGATGGCCGGTATTCACGGATTCTCCTTTAATGCGGGGGATCTGAATCTCAATTTGACGGAAGCGACTAAGATGGTGGTGTTGTTCTTGGGTGTCGTGTGGCTGTTTCCCAACAGCCACGAAATATTGGCGGCTCACAAACCCGCGCTGGAGTATGTCCAGGATCCGACCAGGGTTGGTCTAGCACCCACGCCGCGCCGCTTGGGCCGGTTGCTGACCTGGCACCCCACGTTGGTTTGGGCGCTCGTGCTCGCGGCTCTGATGGTTTCCGGGATGCTGAACATGTCCCGGCCCACCGAGTTCATTTACTGGCAGTTTTGACATCGGATGGAGCTCGCGTACAAACGTTTCCTGAAGGCCTTCCTGATTGCCGCGCTGGCGGGGGTTGGCGCTGTGGTGGCTTTGAATGTGCTGGTGGACCCCTCCGGCGCATATCCCCGGCTGCACCTCAAGTTATTCGACCCGGTTCGCTATCTGGACCTGGACCGGGTGACGAAAGCCGAGATGGCGGGCCGCGGGGATTGGCAGGTCATCATCCTGGGCTCGTCGCGGGCCGAATCCGGCCTGCCCGCCTCGCACCCTTTTCTGGTCACCAATCGCGCCTGCAACCTGAGCTTTGCCGCCACGCGATTTCCGGAGCTGGTTGCCGCCTTCGATTATTCGCGCCGACACAATCCTCTGGAACACGTGATTCTTTGCCTGGATTTATATATGTTTTCGCCGGGCCCCGCCTGGATCCAGGATTTTCCAGAGTCGCGGTTCAACCCCGGTTTGAACCGCTTTCAATACTATTGCAAGCAGCTCCTCGGCCGGGCTTCCACCGACAGCAGTTGGGCGGCGGTTCGCCGGAGACTCCGGCGTTACCAGCCCGCGCCGCAGGAAACGCGAGGGTTCCACAGCCACTCGATTGGCGTGGGCACGAGCCAGCGCGAACTCTTCAATCGCGTGCTTCGCATCCTGGGGCCGGGATACCGTGCCCAGACGGTGGACCCGTCTCAACTGGAACTCTTCCGTCGGCTGGTGCGGGACTGTTGCGATCACCAGATCGACCTGCAGGTCGCAATTATGCCGGTTCATGCATTGGATCTCGAACTACTCTACGCCGGCGGACGGGGGACCGAATTTGAAAAGTGGAAGCGCGACTTGGTCAACGTGATGGCCGAGGAAGGGGTCGAGGGCAAGTTCCACCTTTGGGACTTTACCGGGTATGCTGGACCGCCGGCGGAACCAATTCCACCGGCAGGGGATGTGACCAACCGGATGAAGTTCTATTTTGAGAACAGCCATTGCACGACGGTTCTCGGGGGCTTCATGCTTGATGCGATGTTCGGCGTCCCAGCAACCAATCAGTTTGGCATCATACTCGACCGAGCCAATCTCGATGCCCACCTGGCGCGCATCCGCGAAGACCGCGACGGTTACGCCCGGACCAACGCGGCTGAGATGCAATGGGTGCAGCGCATCGTCACGGAGGGCAGCGGCAGCCACAATTGAACCATTTCATGCAGCAGCCGTGTAAACGCTTCGTGAAGGTCTGGCTGCTGGCGACTGTGGCGGCGCTGGCGGGGTTGGCGGGATTTAATGTCTTGGTGGACCCGGCTGGCGCTTACCAGGGTTTGCATCTCCACTGGTTCGAGCCGCTCCGCTATTTGGACCACGACCGCGTGCATAAGGCCGAAATGGCGCGACGGGGGGATTGGCAGGTGATCATCCTGGGTTCGTCACGGTCCAAGGCAGGTCTTCCCGCCGAGCACCCATTCCTGGCCACCAATCGGACCTGCAACCTAAGCGTGGACGGGGCGAAGTTTACGGAGATGGCCAGCATCTTCGACTATACGCTCCAGCACAACCCGGTCAAACACGTGATTATTTGTGTGGACTTACACATGTTCTCCCAAGGACCGCGCTGGCTTCTCGATTTCTCCGACTCCCGGTTCAACCCCGGTTTTGATCGTTTCATATATTATTGCAAGCAGCTACTGGGTCGGGATTCCACAGAGCGCGCCTGGGAGACGGTGCGCCGGCAGCTTCAGGGCCGCCATCCGACCGCGCAGGAGAGCAACGGCTTCTATAGGCACAGCTTGAACGCGGATACCTGCCAGCGGGAACTTTTCGACCGGGTGTTGCATCTGATGGCGGCAGGATACCGCCTGCGGACATTCGACCCGTCTTACCTGGAACTCTTCCGCCAGATGGTGAGGGTCTGTCGTGACCGGCACATCGACTTGCAGGTTGCCATCGTGCCCGTGCATGCGCTGGACCTTGAGTTGTTCTACGCCATCGGTCGCTGGCCTGAGTTTGAACAGTGGAAGACCGGGTTGGCTGACGTGCTGGCTCAAGAAGGGGTGGAGGGCAAAGTGGGCTTGTGGGACTTTACCGGCTACGCCGGGCCGCCGGCGGAGGCCGTACCGCCGGCGGGCGACGCCGCCAGCCGGATGAGGTTTTATTTTGAAAGCAGCCACTTCACACCGGTCCTCGGGGGCTTGATGCTCGATGCGATGCTGGGCGGCTCAAGCACCAACCAGTTTGGGTTCAAGCTCGACCGTTCCCATCTCAAGACCCACCTGGCGCGCATTCTCGAAGACCGGATCGATTACGCCCGGACAAATGCCGCGGACATCCAATGGGTGAAACGGATCGTCACGGAGGTCGGCGCCAAGCCCAAATGACCGCTTTGAAATGACAAACAGGATTGTTTGCTGAATTCAGATTTCGAGTCTGTCGCAACGCGGAGATTCAGCTCGTTAGCGCCAAGAACCCCAGCCGGTGGTTAGTGTCCTGCAAGCCGAAGGTGCCCGTATCTGGAACCTAGCACGCGCAACCCGGCCTTCCTGAGCTTTGCTATTTCTCGAGCCTTGGCATCTCGGCGGCCCCGGGCTTTCCAGGCTGCGGGTTTGAGCGACCAAATCCCGCCATCCCGGCGGCACTGCTCGAGTTGTTGCTGGAAGCCCCATTTTTGTTCCAACAGATCAACGATCAGGTCCACCTGCAACTCGGCGGCCAACGCCGCGAACTCCGGATTCTTTTCGGCCTCCTCGCGATAGGTTTGGGATATGCGGTCAAACATCTTTTTGACGAGCTGATCCACCGCGTATTCGGCTTTCGAGTAGGATTTCGGATGCTCGCGGAACGTCGAGAACCTCCGTGGAGTAACGCCCAGTCGGATCTTCAGACAGTTGGTAAGACCCCAGCCACCGTCGCCAGCCGTTCCATAATCCACGGGAAATGGGTTTTCCTGCAAGCAACGCGTGCGATACAGATTGCTGGCCGAGCTGCCGAGGATGGCATTGCCATAATCCAGCAGCGTGAAGAAGAACAGGGCCGCCCCCTCCAGCACGATCGGGTCTGTTACCGCCAACGTGCGAAGAATGTCCGCAATCGGCCATGGCGGAGACCGCATCGGCCGGCCTTTCACGTCGATGAAATCGGGCCGGCTGATGACCACATCACAGCGCAGCCGCGTCATGACCTCAGCCAGGTGCTGCAGACCATCGAGCGTAATCGACTCGCCAATGGTTGAAATGTAGCAATACTCGGCGCGGATTTGCTGGATGCCGTAATTCCACGACTGATACAGACCCGGCGGATGCTCGAAGATTCTTAAGCCGGGATGGCGCAATTCCGACTTGAGGAGTTCCAGGGTTCCGTCCTTGGAATGGCTATCCACCACCACCACCTCCTGCACATCTGCAATCCATTCGCGCATGGCGTCCAGATGCAGAGGCAAATACGGCGCCGCGTTTCGGGTTGGAATCAGCACGCCAATCGGGAGCATAATATCAAGCAATGGCGCGCGGAATGACGGGCAGAAAATGCCCTCTTTTCGTGTTGGCAACGCTCTTAGTCACGGATCGTCAACTGGACTTATCGAGCCTAAACAGCCGGCAAAGAAACGGCCAGTGTCTTTTGAACCGTTCTCTTCTCACATGGCGGAGCAGCAACGGATACGAAGACCCAAAGACCTTGCCGAAAGCCGCCAACGGTTGGACCACCGTCGGGGATTGCACGCGGTGTGTAAACGGACATGAACGACGCAAGTCTTCGTAAAGGTGCAGATGCCGTCGTGCTTGCTCTTGCAAGCCGAAGCGGGAGCCGGCTTGAGCTGCGCAACCACCAGCGAGTTTGCGGCGGAGTTCCGGGTTCTCGGTGAACTCCTGAATCGCCCGAGCCAATTCCCGGGCGTCGCCGGCCGGCACAAGCAACCCATTCTGGCCTGACTCGATCACGTCCGGCAATCCGCCGGTCGCGAAGCCAATCACTGGTGTACCCGAGCATATTGATTCCAGCATTGTATTTGGCAAGTTGTCCTCGGTCGAAGGCAGCAGAAACGCGTCGCTCGCGGCATAGACTTTGGCCAATCCTTCTTCGGTATCCAACCGCCCGAGGGCTTGTGCTGGAAGGTCCATTTCCGCCAACGGAGGAGTTTGGCCGAAAAACAGAAAGCGAACTTGCTTTTCTGTCACGGCCTGGCGGAAGGCCGGCAGGGCAAGGCTAAGGCGCACCGCCTCACGCAACAGCCCGAATCCTTTTCTCTGTTCCTCTCCGCAATCGGCGCCCGCCAGCAGATAAATGCTGGTGGGATCCAACCCCAGTTCCGTTCGCGCTGCGGCTCGCCGCGGCCGGAAGACATCCGTATCGATTCCGTAAGGGATAACCTCGATGCGAGTATCTTTGAATAATGCGCTGCGCCGGGCGCAATCCGCCATCCAGCGGCTCGGGCAGACCACCACCAGGTTCCGGCCGATGCATTCGCGCGACTCTCTCAGGCTCCTCGCCGTCAGGGCAAAATCCGCCTCGCGCAGTTGCGGGCAGCGCTGGCAGTCCTTCTCGTAGCGCTGGCAGCCCGCCGAGTAGTGGCAGCCTCCCGTAAAAGCCCGCTGATCGTGCAGTGTCCAAACCAGCGGTTTCCCGAGGTCTTGGAGTTTGCCGATGCCGAGCGGCGAGAGGAATTCTGAAACCCAGTGAAGGTGAATGACGTCGGCATTTTGGATTCGCTCATGCCGCGCGAGGTCGTAACCCGGAATCGGAAGCGAGAACCATGTGTTGGACAGTGCTGTGCGATTACGCTCGATGCAATACTGGCGAATCCGGCCCGCCTCCCGTTCACGCTGTTTGGCCAGTGGGCCATCATCGAGCGCCACCTGGCACACGTCTCTGTCTTCCGAAAGCTTCTTTCGCACCAGCATGGAACAGTCGTGGTCCAGTGCTCGCAGACCGTGCAGGAGCCGGAAGGCAGCCCGGGCCGCTCCACCGGCAAGATCGGTGGTTGAAAGAAGGGCTACGCGCATGAGGCAATCCAACTTAAGGCAGGCATTCAAATGAACTCGCGGTCAGTACGGGAGACCCTCCGCCACAACTTTTGTGTCCAAGTCCGGAAAGGATTTGTTCGTGCCGAATTCCCCGACTCAACCACGGCGCGGTAGAAGTTAGCCGCGACGGGGTCGTCTGCCGGCCAATCGGCATCGGCGTTTGCGCGGCCTTTAAGTAGAATTGGGCAGGCGGGCGCAAGTTTCAGGTGGCGTCGCAGTGTCTTCATGCGCACCGGCTTGAACTCCCGCCGGGTGGCCATCAGTGTCAGAAGATAATTGACGGCCGCAGCCTCTTGCCAATGGCGGTGTGACCGGGTCTTCTCCCCAAAGAATTTGGCTGTTAGCGAGGACGGGACACCCAGCAGGATATCGGTTTCGGGTTGTTGCAACCGCCACAAAACGCCCGAATGGGAAAGCAAAGTCACCAGCAGATCAACCTTGAGTGTGGTGGCGAAGAGATCGAGCGGAATCGCGCTGAAGCCGGTAAAACTGCGGGCCTGGCAACCGTGAGACCGCAACCTGTCGGCCAGGAGCTGTGATTGGTTCCGGGTTTCGCGTGGGTGCCCCTTGAGCAGGAGCGTGCTCCCTTTTTGCAGGAAGGGTTCGAGGCAGCTTTGGTAGAAAAGCAGCTCGTTTTCCAACGAGCTTACGGTGCCGCTCTCGGTCAGGTTGGACAGGCAAACCGCGATGGTTTGCCCGACGGCATCTTTGAGGAGTTGTTCGCAGAATGGCTTCAGCCCCCCGACCTCGGAACCGGCTCGAGTCAGGGCATTGATGAGGCAGCGGGCAGGAACCTGGCTGACGGGGATGTCGTCAAAAACTCCGGGGGTCACTTCGACCGGCGCGTAAGTTATGATTTCATCCACCTGTGGATAGCCGATCTTCCTCGTTGGCCTGCACCAGACGGTGCTGTTGAGATCGATCATGCCCATGTCCCCGTAACAGACTTTCCTGGCTGCCGGCCAGGCGAACAACACTGCTTCATTCCAGGGTTGCATGTTGCGGCACACGTAGATCTCTTGCACTTGAACCGAGCCAATCTCGCGGGCAATCGCGGCGCCATAAGCCTCAAAGGTGAGTTCGCCGTTTTCGTACGCAGCGTCATGCTGCATGATGGAAACGACGCGTTGGAACGACCAACCGTGGGCAATTTGGCGGCAAACAGCGTCCAACTCCTCGGAGGTCTTTCCTTGCGCACAGAAGCCGCCCAGCACCAACACATCCTCCCTGCGTTTCGTCCCGGTTTGGGGCTGCGATGCAAGATACTCCCACACCGCGAGGGCGGAAATCAGTTGGCTGGGGCCTTGCGCGAGTAACAGTCTTGCTTCACTCATAAGTTCTTCCAGAGCCATCTTGGAACCACCGCAGATTACCCCCATGACGATAGTCCGCAGGCATGCCTCCCACAAGGTTTGTTTTACACCGCGACCGCTCTCCGCCGTCGTGCGCCCTGGCACACGCTTCCGTTTTGGCGCAACTTGATTCCAAGAAACGCGGAAGCGCAGCCGGCCCCTTATTTGATTGGCGTTTGTGTGCGTCATCGCCAATATCCCGCGTGGCAGACTGGTCGAGATTTGGAATGAATAGCTAAAGTGATGCGCGAACCGAAAGTCAAAATGCGATGTCCGTTAAGCGCTGGATTCAATAATAGTGTTTGGAGGTAACATGCTCGAAAAGGAATTGGCAAAAGATTGGACGCAATCTGGAATCTCGACAGGAGATACGGTTTTGCTGCATAGCGATCTGAGGCGAATTATCAGGCGATTTGTGAGGCAGGGAGAGCGAATAACTCCAGGGCAGATTCTGGATTCCTTTCTGGACGCAGTTGGGCCTTCCGGAACGCTGCTCCTGCCCTTGTTCAATTTCGATTTCACCAAGGGGGTGCCGTTCGATATGCGAAGCACTCCGTCGCAGATGGGGGCGCTTACCGAGGCCGGCAGGTTGCATCCCCAAGCCGTTCGCACCGGTCATCCGATTTACTCCTTTGCGGTTATCGGGCAGCATGCGAAACGGTTTGAAAGAGTGAACAACTTCAGCGGCTATGGCAGTGATTCGCCGTTCGCCATCCTTCGGGAGTTGGGGGGCAAAATATCGGTCTTGGACCTGCCTGACAAACATAGCCTTACCTTCGTTCACCATGTCGAGGAAATGCATGAGGTTCCGTATCGCTACCATAAGACCTTCGCGGGAGACTACACGGATTCCGACGGTCGCACGGGAAGAAGAACTTATGGCCTATTCGTCAGGAACGTGGAAAAAGGAGTTCTTAGCGGAGGCCCTATCGGCGAATTGATGTGGGAAAAGGGTGTCTATAAAGGCTGTCTTCCCAATGAGGGCACGGGCCTAAGGGTGGCCTCAGCGAACAGTGCCTACGACCTGATTGCCGAAGTAATCACGTCCGGCAAAGCAATGGGCATGCTTTACAGCATCGCCGGAGAGGATTCGGCATGAATGATCTGGGAACCTCTATGCACAGCCTATGCGCAGAGCTGTTTCCCATTTGCCGAAGCATCACTGGCAGCGGCGTCAGGAAAACCTTGTCCATCATCAAGGGACACCTTCCTAATTTGACCCTGCACGAGGTTCCCAGCGGAACACGGTGTTTTGATTGGGTGGTTCCGAGAGAATGGAACATCCATGACGCCGCAATTATTGATCAGGATGGCAAGAGAATCGTGGATTTCAAAGAGTCCAACCTTCACATCGTCGGGTACTCCATTCCGGTCAACAAAACCCTGCCGCTCGAAGAGTTGGACCAACATCTACACTCACTCCCCGATCAACCCCAGGCCATTCCTTATGTGACGTCTTATTACCACGAACGCTGGGGGTTTTGTTTGCGCCATGACCAACGGATGCGCTTAAAACCGGGCAATTACAAAGTGCATATCGACAGCGAATTATCCGACGGTTTCCTTACCTATGCGGAACTGCTACTACCGGGCGCCAGCGCGAAGGAAGTGTTTATATCAAGCTACATTTGTCATCCGTCCATGGCCAATAATGAATTGTCCGGACCGGTGGTGACGACCTTCCTGGCCAGGTGGCTGGCCGCTCTGCCCGCCAGGAGATATACTTACCGAATTGTTCTGATTCCGGAAACGATCGGTTCGATTGTGTATCTGAGCAGACACCATGCTGCGATGAGAGAGAATATTGTCGCCGGCTTCAACGTGACCTGCATCGGCGATGATCGCGCTTATTCCTATTTGCCGTCGCGGCACGGAGCTACCCTGGCAGATCAGGCGGCTTTGCACACGCTCCAACACCTGCATCCGGAATTCAAACGGTATAGTTTTCTGGACCGCGGAAGCGACGAGCGGCAGTACTGCAGTCCGGGAATAGACCTGCCGGTCTGTTCTGTGATGAGGACGAAATACGGGCAATACCCGGAATACCATACCTCGCTGGATAATCTGGATTTGGTCACGCCCACCGGCTTGTTCGGCGGCTATGACGTGTTGCAAAAGACCATTGAGTGCATCGAACGAAATGAAACGTTGCGGACCACGGTGCTGTGCGAACCGCAAATGGGCCGGCGTGGTCTGTATCCGACATTGAGCCAGAAGGGCAGCGGGTCACAAGCCAGGCACACGATGAATTTTCTGGCTTACGCGGACGGAAAGCGAACGGCCCTTGAAATTGCCGATATTATCAACGTTCCTTTGTGGGAACTGATCAATACCATCGAACGCCTCAAGGAAGAGGGAATCCTTGAAGTGGTCGCCTGATTTGGCTCCCAAAGGCGCCAGACGGGCTGCTGAGCCTGAACTCGTAAAGGGGGGTCAGTCCCGGAATTCGGAATTCCCTCATGCTTCAGCCTCTCCATTATTGTTTTCACAGACCTGCTCCAGCCGACTCTTTTAAAGTGCGGGTTCTTCCCCCTCGGTTCCCTCCTGTTGGTTCAGGGGTTTGGGATTGAACAGGAGGAAAGGGAGATAAAGGAGAAATAGCATCACGCGAGCCGACGATCGAGGATTTGCGGGACTTGTGCCGCGAGCTGAACCATCGAGGCGCGGATCTCGGCCAGTTGACTATCTTCCACCTCCAGTGCCGCCAACCCGCGCACCAGTAAACGCCCGGCTTCCACAAGTGCCCTGCAGCCACTTCATGCCGATCTGGCGCGCCATCGACCCCAGTCTTGGACTCAGCTTGCTCACCCGTTAACCCTGACTACTGCTTTGCGGCACTGACTCTGCTGCCGCCTTCGCGAAGCGGCACACAGCCGTGTTCCCGCAAATGGCCGAGCAACGCCCGGCGTTTCATGCCAGCACCAGTTCCGCCGTTTCAGCCTGCGGATCCAGCCAAAACGCCACCCTCAAGAAAGTCCTGGCCGAACAAATCAGTTCAAAATGCCGCGAATGTGTTGATGACTTTGCCCTGGACATCGCTGCATGAACGCTTCACTGTCTGGTAATGGACAACATGAGTAAACTGGCAAGTCAATTCCGACAGCCAGCAGGGCTGCTCGGCAGGCTCAATTTGGCGAATATGAACCGTCGCCATTCCAAATTAACTGACTGGGGATTGACGCATATCTCGATTGAAAAACACTACACGATTCTCGATGTGGGCTGCGGCGGTGGGAGGACTATTCGCAAGCTCGCCGCAATCGCGCTGGAGGGCAAGACTTATGGCATCGATCATTCCGAGGAGAGTGTAGCGGCATCCCGCAGAACAAACAAACAGTGGATCGAGATGGGCCGCGTCGAAATCTGGCACGAATCTGTGTCTCAGTTGCCGTTCTCCAACAACATGTTTGTTGTCGCCACCGCGGTAGAAACACACTTCTACTGGCCTGACTTAGCTGCTGACATGCGAGAGGTCTTACGCGTACTGAAACCCGGCGGAACGCTCATCATCATAGCGGAGGCCTACAAAGGCGGGAAATATGATAAACGGCTTCAAAAGTTCGTAGATGTGATGAATAAGACGGCGTCGAAGTATTCACACCTGAATGTTGATGAGCATCGCGATCTCTTCTCAAAGGCTGGTTATTTAGATGTTCAGGTGTTCGAGGAATACGACAAAGGTTGGATCTGTGCAACAGGTAAAAAACCCTCACAGCCGTGTGTCGGATAAGAACGCTCTGTCGAGAGGATGCGAGTTGGCTGATCAGCAGCACTTGACAGTTGCCCCGGCGGTCAGGAAATGGCATGATGCACACCCAGAGTTTTCCGAGCTTTGCGGTGCTGTCGGGGTGCCCGTGCGAACTATTGATCATGATACGTAATATAATTGAATTGTTGAAATTAGGCAGAATCGAGTTTGGCGGCTTCTCGGTCGGTGTCATGTTTTCGGGGGCTCTGAGTCTCCGCCCAAGCGCAATGAACTCCGCGGATATACTCGCGCTATTTGCACTTTCGATATTCGCAACCCTGTGGGGATTTGCCCATAACGACTGGTGTGATGTGACGCTCGACCGACGATCCCCAGCACTCTTGGGTCGCCCTTTAGTATGCGGATCGGTCTCGGAACCGACTGCTCTGTCGCTGATCGTCTGCTGTATCCTGGCGAGTTTCTGTATCATAGCGCTGAGCCACAGTGGTTTGGGCGCTTTTGTTCTCCTAGCTTCAGTAACCCTGGGTTGGCTGTACAACGAACTCAGCAAGAAACTCCCCGGCTCCGACATGTTCTTCGCCGCCTCCAGCGCTCTCCTGTGTCTTTTGGGAGCCCTGTGGATCGCTGGTCGCAGCCAACCCTCCAGGCAGACCTGGAACCTGGTATGGACTGTTGTCGTCATTCATTTCATCGACCAAATCGTCTTCAACACTGGCGCAGCCTTGAAAGATATAAAGAATGATCTCGGCTCCGGAGTCGTCAACATGGCTGTTGTCTCAGGCGTGGATGTCGGCAGCAATGACGAGTTGACCATTTCGCATAAGTTCCAAGCCTATCTCATCCTGTTGAAGCTGCTTTCCTTGTCGGTCCTTTTCGCTTCCCCTCTGCTGACCGGCACCCCGTTCACATCCCAGCAGGCATTGCTTCTTGTCACAACCGCCGCAGCCTCGCTCTGGCTAACGCTGCAGGCGCTGGATATGAAGGTCTTTGACCGAGATCAGATTGGCCGGCGTTGGCTTAAGCAGGAGGCTGTCAGCAAACTCCTAGTGCCAATCCTCCTCCTCCAAACCGTCGGCTGGCAATGGTGCCTGTTCCTGATCTTGGTCCCCCTCGGCTGGTTCCTCGCCTGGAATGCGGTGTTGTATGGAAGAGCTGCTTCCTTGAATAAGGGATTCTGACTTCTGATGATAGGTGCTCGTTAAATCGTAAAGCACTGACTCGAACGGTAAACCGTCAAGGTCCGCAGCGCATGCCGCCAAGTGGTTTTTCCACGCGGATCGGGCAAACCTAGATTCGGGCCCGCTGATCGCCTGGCTTGGGTTGGCTTGGCTTGTTGCGCCTCTGGCAACGCTCGCAAGACGTCCTGCTGCGCTTCCAACCCCAGCCCGTCATCGGTTGGCATCGGCTTGGATTTCACATTCTCTGGCGTTAAGAATCTCGCCGACGCAGTGGAAGGTCGCCGTTAGCCGTTAATTCATGACTTGATCAGTTTGGTGTGCCGCATGCGGCAGTCCAATCCTGCGTGGGGCACTCGGTGCATCCATGCGGAACTGGCCACACTGGGCACTCATTTGCGCAGCGGTTCCACCACTATAACATCTGCTCCCAGCTTTGGATCGAACGTTTCCAAAGCCATCGGATGGTTGATCACGGTGTTGCTGAAATCGTTTCGCAGGCTGGAGCCATCGGCAAACTTCATCACTGAAACCGCGATGGAGAAATCATTCGTCTGGAAGCCGATCAGAATCTCGCTGATGAATTTGCGGGCGGAAGCGCTCTTGGGCTGAAGCCTTACTTCCAGTGTGGAATTTGTTTCCGCGGCGGATAGCAAACTGAAGAGCCTCTCCATAGTTGCGCGGTCGCGGGGGAAACTGGCATCCAACAGGGCCAGCGCGTCTTTCAACGGACCGGGGAGTAGGCCGGTGAGCGGGTACTTTTCAGCCCGCTTGAGCCGCGGGTAGATGAGCAGCAGTTGATCCGGTTGGCGAAGCGCGATGGTCTGCGCCGGTTGGCCTATCTCCCAGCGAAACCGATCCGGCACCGCCACCCACACCTTGCCGGTGGCTACCAGCGGCTGGGTTAACACATTAAGCGAACGCGTCTGAATGAAATCGGCAGACCAACTTTGCACGTTGGTCTGCGCGGCGAACCAGCGGTTGAACTGTGCATCAAGGTCAACAGCCTGCGAAGAAGTTGCCGCGACGATTAGGGGGATCCAAATGCAACATCGCAGCGCGCGGGAGATTCGCGCGGCCTGTGCTTCGTCCGAATGGGAAAGAACGGATGCCATTTAGGTAAATCCTGGTAAATCCGAGGCTCGAATGCACGGCGAATTTGCTGTTAACTCAAGTTTCGCACACGGCTGGTTCTTCTGGTTGTGGGCAGGAAATCGTGCGCAGCCGGTGGACGCAGATGAGAGCTTAACCCGGTTTTGAGAGCCGACGGGCTGTGGGTTGCGCGCCGCCCGGCACCCGGCACGGCGAACGTTTTGCTGGCGTGAACGTGGCGGGATATTCCCATGCAGATGCCCTGCATCTCCCTTACACCTTCCTTGCACATCGCTTTCTCTCATCCCGCATTTGCCCCGACTCGGGGGCGCTTCTACTGGTCCAGTGCCGGTTCTTGGAGCGGGGCATTTGCCCAAGCAATGCGCACAAGCTTCTTGGCTTCCCAATCGTTCTCCTGTGGCCACATGCGGATGAAGATGTGCAAACCAGACAGGGACACGCCATACTTTCTAAGGGTCTAGTTGTGTATTGATTTGCTTCACAGCTTTGACATTGCGCAAACCAGAGGCAAATCGTTACTTTGATAGTGCAGCTTTGAACAATTCACGAGGATGGGTGGATGGGTTGAAAATCTTCTGCGGACTGTTTGTCCCTGCCTGATTCGGTTTGCCCGAAAACTGGAAGGCATCAATCTTCTCCATCAACCCAGTGACAGGCTGCAGGCTTGCAAGAAACGCATCCCATTCACTGCCTCTCTCCGCATCGAGGCCATTGCGCCAAAGACAGTATCGCATCAGTTCATCCCCGATCAACGCCACCTTGCCAATATGCTCTGCTTGAAACGTTTCATCGGGTTTGGCCCAACTGGCATAACATGTAAAGGGTAAATGGGTTGCGTTCGTTCTCTCCACAATTCCGGTTTCCCAAACCAACTGCTTGAGCGCCGCATTCCAACGGCCATTGCTGTGAGTAGGAGTTGATGGCAGAGACAGCCGAACCGTAAGATAATCGGCGTGACTGAATCCCAAGTCGAATTCAAGCAGATGGCCAAGCGCATCCGTCGCCACCTCCGATGGCTCCGGCTGTTTGAGGTCGGGCTTCAGTTTCTTATCCTTTTTCCATTGTTTGAGTTTGAGACGGTAAAACTCCGTGCTGGCGAGATATTTATCAAACGATTCGTTCATCGTTGACTCATCGGCAAGAAAGGAGAGGAAGGCGGGCACGGGTTCGGCATCCGGCACACCCATCTTGCGGGCCAGCAATCGTCGTGACCACGTCAACAACATTTTCGGGTCATCGCTGATTGCAGAACCTAGTATTTCCGGAAGTTCTCCCGCTGTGAAATATCCCCGTTCCTGAAGGTATTGGCCGAACCGGACATTACATTCCTCGCTGGCATTGGTTTTGTAGTCGCCGGCAAGCTGCCCCGCCCACCAATAAGTGCTGAAATTCTTTAGATCGCGCCGAAAGTCCACGTTTAGGAAGCGACGCAATTTATCGTAGCCCGGCTTCCGCCCCAATTCCATCTGGCTCCAGCCAAGAATCAAATCCCCCAACCGGTCGGCTGCCTTGGACCGCTGTTCGGACATGCCGACCAAGTCGTCATTGCCACGGAACCGCTCCTCATAAAACCCCACCTCTCCCAGACTGGTGGCCAAGTGGCTGTAGGTTCCCGCGCCGCCGACATCAGATGGCAGTTTATTTTTAAATTCACCCCGGACCTCATGACGATCTCCGTCGTTGATCAGGCTCTGCGCCGGATATAGGGCGGTGATTGCCGCCATTTCATCCTTGTCAAAGGACGCGTAATTAGGAGTCGCCGTATTTGTATTCACGCCGTCCGCACGGTAAAAGACCAGCGTTCGATCGAGGAGGTTGCCCCGGGGGGTGAGTTGGACAATGTATTCGTTGTGCGGACAGCCCGTCACCACGAGGGCCATCACCGCAAGAGCAAAAGGTAGGACTGATACTGATAGGAAATTGTTTTCTGATGCACCTGTTGTACCTGACGCTGCGCGGATGATGAAGAATTGTTTTTTGCTCTTACTCATATCGGGGCGACCTTATCAGTGGGAAAGTGGTTGGGCAAGGGCTTTTTTTTTGTCGTCCATGATCCTCGCGCGAAAAATAGTTACGTTGAGCAAAGCTGAGCTGCACGGGCGTTCCGTCGCTTCTGGCATTTCATACAGATTCTAGCTTCCTATGGAACCGCGCCACATGTAGATCATTGCCTGCGCCGGTCCACCCCTGCCACACGCCATTGGGGGGAAATCCTTAAACTGCAATAAAATGGCAAACATTGGCGGTGGACACCCTCGGCAAGGTCTGTCAGAATTTGGCTGCAATGAATGAGCGTAAAAGTCAGTTCTCCCTCACCGGCGCAGCGTCGCTAAAAGCCGGCGTGCCCAAAGGCAATGTCTCATCAGTTCAAAGTTCCGTCACCCAGGTTCGTAGCGAGGTGGGAGCAATATGATGCCTCCAAATCGGTTATGGGTGGTTGTGGCAGGTTATACAGCGCTGCTGGTGGGGGCGCAGATGAGCATCGCGGCAGATTCTTCGGTGTCGCAATACACCAGCAGTTATTATTATGTCAGCAACGGAGAAGGTGGCGCTCGTAAAGTGGAAGCGGATCCGGCCAAAGCGGCCCCAGATTGGTGGTATGTATATTTTTACAAAAAGGGCGAGGTGGCCGATGGATCGAAAAAGGGCCGCTGGGGTGCCGATTCCGAACGGACCTTGCCCGAGCTGCTGGCGTATGTTAAACGCATCCAGGAAGCGGAACTTAACGACAAGTACCCCAACCCCAAGGTGGTTTGCACCTGGCTGAATGCCTTTTACCCGGTGGCCTATTATTACAAAACCTCCAGTGATTCCGGAAAGGATAAAAGGGCCAATCCCAAGACCAGCACCGAGGCTGCTTCCAAGCCAAATGATAATGGAACCGGGGCCGATAAGATTCCCTGGCCGCAGCAGCGCACCCGGTATGAATGGGTGCTGACCAGAGCCGATAATTTGCGTACTACTTACGATCTGATCCGACAGATGTCTTCCAGCGGCGCATCCGAAAACAATCCGTTCCGCAATGTGGGCACGGTATTGATGGACTATCTGGACACCACCAAGTTTGCGCTCGACCGGGCTGAAGAGGTGCGTCGCCAAATTCTGGCCGGCGTTACGCCAGCCCAGGATGAGCTGAATACGATGCTGGACCAGATCACGGCCAGCCTGGACAAGTCCAGGAACTCGTTTGGCACCCTGCAGAATTCCACGCCTGACTTCTTTGCTCACAGTGTGGCTGGAGCTGCTGCGCCAGCGACGGACAAGACTCCCGGAACGGCATCGGCGGACGATGATGCGCGCCAGCTCGAAGCGCTCAACCAGCAGCTCATCGAAGCATCCACAAAATTCGATCCCACCAACATGAATGCGGCGCTGGCCAGGATCAACACCATTGCACGGCAGATGGTTCAGTTGTTGAAAAAAACTCCCGACATGGATCCAAAACTATGCCGAGCGTGGCAAGCCATGGTGGAAATCACTGATGCCAAAAACAGCGCCACGCCCGAGACGAAATTCCAGGAAATGTTGGAAAAGATGATGGATCTAACGAAATAATAACAGATTCAGAGTGGAAGTGGCACTCCGCTGTTTATCCCGATATTTGTAGCCAACGACGCAAGTCGGTGGTCCCGGAATCTCCGGCATCCATGTGACCCATCGAGATGGCGAAAGCCCGGTGTGGCACCCTATTGTCGCTTCGGTGCTGGGCCTCTTTCGCCACATCTTCACCATCAAACGAGAAAATGCTTGTTCAAGCGACTTGGATTCGAGCATAATCAAAATAGACGTTTGACTAGCAAGAAGTTCGATTAATGTATGTGTATTAAGTTATTGATCAGTCCGATCTCTGTTGAGGAGGCGCGAGTGGTCGCCAGCGCTGGTTGCGACCTGATTGATATCAAGAATGTCGCCGAGGGTTCATTGGGAGCCCAGCCTCCCTGGGTGATAAAGCAGATTGTTTCAGAGCTTTCCGGAACCGGTGCCACTTTCAGCGTGGCTTTAGGCGACCTTCCGAACAAGCCGGGAACGGCCGGACTGGCGGCCTACGGGGCGGCCCAGTTGGGAGTGGGCTACATCAAGGCTGGTCTTTACGGAGCGACCAATTACGACGAGGCGCTGGCGGTGATGAGCGCCGTCGTGCGATCGATCCGACTGGTCAGCGGCGATATTCTAGCGGTAGCATCGGGCTACGCTGATTATAAGCGTTTTGGAGGAGTTAGCTGCGACGAACTGGTGGCGGCTTCGGCGAAGGCTGGCGCGGACGTGGTGATGGTTGACACCGCGATAAAGGACGGGATGAACCTGTTTGACGCACTGACTCTTGAGGAGATTAAGGATTTTATCGATGCAGGTCACGACGCCGGAATGAAGGTGGCGTTGGCCGGCTCGATTGGCTTGGATCACGTAGATGCTCTATGCGAGCTTGCACCGGACATCATCGGCGTTCGCGGAGCTGTCTGCGATGGGTTGAATCGCAAGAATCGGATCATCGGCGAAAAGGTTGCACGCTTGTACAGCTACGTTCGTTCGCACGCCGTTCCCGACAAAGCGTTTGCCGTTTGTGGCGGAGCGGGCTTGCCACTCAATCCCGTCATCTGAATGGCGGCGCTTGTTAGGATCGTTAAGCTGGGGGGTGCCGTGCTCACTCGCGATGGTTGCGAAGGATTATTCTATTGGGAGAACGTTAGGCGAATCGTGCATGAGCTTCTGCCTTACTGTGATAGTTGTCTGCTGATTCACGGAACGGGTCTGGTCGGGAAACGTCCAGCAGTGGAAAATGAGTATTTCAGCACCGGAAGGATCCCCGCTGCCAACCAGCGACTCGCGGTGGGGGTCCGAAACTCCTTACGCGAGCTCAACCGCCGAGTTTTGCAGGTGCTGCTGGAGGCGGGCGTCCGCGCGCTCCCGATGGACACCCCACAGTATTTTGAGGAGGGGGGCAACGGGCTGCGACATTCTGGCTTGGCCGCGAGTTTAGCACAGGCAACCAGTCGCGGTTTGGTGCCTGTTTTTTACGGGGATTTGATGCCGCAATCGGATGGCAGTTTTCAGGTAATCTCAAGCGATGCAATCATGTCCGTCTTGGTTCGTGCGTTGCGTCCACAAGAAACGTATATGTTCACGGATGTCGAGGGTGTTTATGGGGGGGCGGATGGGGAGTCGGGACGCAACGGTGCTGTGATCCGGACGATCTCCGAGTCGAACATAGCTCAGATGCGTCGATCTGCCCGAGACGAAACTGACGTGAGCGGCGGCATGGGAAAGAAGGTCGAGCATGCGTTGAATATCGCCCGCTCTTGCGGGTTCTGCACGATTGCAAGTGGACTGGTGCCTGGGAACGTTGCCAAGGTACTTGCAGGAGAGGATGTGATCTGCACTCGGGTGGTGAGCGATACACAATCGCGAAGCCGCTGAATGATGGCCGTCACCCCGAGACTTTTTTACGGTCTTTGTGGGGAAGGACTCGGGCACTTCTCACGAGCCGCCGTGCTTGTTCCGCGCCTGCTCGATGCGGGCTATTCAGTCGAACTGTTTGCGTCGAGTCGGGTTGCCGACCTCTGCAGTAGCCGATTCAGCGGGTGTTGCGTCCATCGAATTCCCGGGTTGCGCCTGCGCTACCGTGCCAACCGCCTCGACGTGCCGCGAACGGTTCTTAGCTGCATTGACATGGCGCTGCGGGGAGCACGAGCTTCGCTGTATGTTAGAGAACAAGCCCGGCTGCGCCTGCCAATTGCAGCTATCAGTGATTATGATCCCGTGGTGGCGTGGGCAGCGGCGGCGATTCGCTTACCCTTGATCGCCCTCGACCACCAACAGATTGCCACGGAGTGTCCGGTCGATTTGGGTTCGTCGGCGCGACTTGCTCTCTCGCTTCTTCGGTTGTCGAACCGGATGACTTACCGGCAGCCAAACCTGCGGATCATTACCTCCTTTTTTCAGGCCCCACTCCGAGAGCGGCGCGGGCCAACGACCCGAACGCTTATCGCGCCGGTGCTGCGCCCAGAGGTTGTGCAGCGGCATTCCGCCTGGGGGAAGCACCTGGTTGTGTATCAAACCTCGCGCACTTTGGAATGGCTGGACCGCATCCTTAACGCAATCCCGGGGGAAAAGCGGGTGTATGGCGCTGGGGAAAAGCAGAGCGGCCAAACCGAGCATGCGTTTGACGAGAACTGCTTCCTGGAGGACTTGGCTTCCTGCCGGTTCGCACTCGTGAACGGCGGACACACCACCATCAGCGAGGCTCTTTACTTCGGCAAACCCATCCTCTGTTTTCCGATCCGGGGACAGGCCGAACAGGAGATGAATGCCCATTACGTAGCCAAATTGGGTTTTGGCAAGGACTACCGGCCCGCCTCGGGAGAGGTGCCGGATTTCGGCGAGTTCCTGAGTCAGGAAGAGTCCATCCGGGAGAGAATTGCGCGGCGTTCTGATCGTTGCGGAAACGACGAACTATTGCGGACGGTGTTGGGTCGGTTAGCCGAATGGTCCGGCAAGGTCTGAGGAGGCAGCCCATCGACACAAGCCAGCGCACGAAGCCAGGCAAACAACCACTCAATCAGGAGGGGTAACCGCTGGCAGGCGTCCCCGCCTGTTCGGTCAACGGTCCGACTTGCATCGCCAACGCCATCGGTGTGGCCCCGATCAACATCAGTGGTTTGCTGGCCTTGGGCATTTCCTCCAACAACACCCTTCGCTCGTCCCAGTCGGCTGCTTCGTCAAAATAGAGAATATCCCCTTCCTGCAACCGCGGGAAGACGAACTCAGCCGCGTGCCTGGTCGGTTCATACAGATCCAAATCAAAAATGAACACGCGCTGAGTTCTGGCTTTCTCCGTGGAACAAGTCGCTTCGATTCTGCTAGCCGAGACCGTATCCTCGATTCTTCCCACGATCCATTCGATACGGGGATCGGACAGGGCGGGCGGCCTGCCGTCGGCATCAAAAGCCCCAACGGCGAAATGTCGCCAGGCGCAGGGCAATCCAGTGAACGTGTCAAAACCGTACCATTTGTTAATCAACGTGCAGCGTGGCAACCACCATTTTGGTGTATAACCATAGGCGACGCCGAATTCCAGAACAGAAACCTGCGAGTCTTGCCGCAAACAGGAAAGCATGCGATGCCATAATCGTTCGCGTGTCGCAAAGAAGACAGTGTCAGTGCCGAACTTTCTGATCACCCAGAGCGAGTATTCCAAGGACTGACCAAACTGTACCGCATTGCGGAAAAACACAATCGGAAGCCGGCGGCAGACGGAAATTGCAGCGAGCGCAACGTGACCTTTTACCCGTTTCAGGGCTCTGGCCAAAGTGGTGGCGGCGGGATCCATTTACGGGCAAATAATGCGTTGTGAAAACCACAGAAATCAATGATTATTGACTAATAGTTCATGATCTGCGCAATGACGAAACTCGATGGAGGCCACTATGGCTTTTAGCTTGCGATCCGGCACTTTGGCCGAAAGCATGGCCAAGAAGTTCGGTTTCTTCAAGACATTTATCACTCGCCGGCCGGTGTGGTGCTCATGGCAGCTAACCGACGACTGTAACTTCCGTTGCAAGTTTTGCACGGCCTGGAAAAAACGGGCGGATGACCGGGAACAGACACTCGAGCAAATCGAACAGTCTGCCGCCAGGCTTGCGCGTATCGGCACCATGGTGGTGAGCATGACCGGAGGCGAGCCCCTGGCCCGCCGAGACCTGCCGGCAGTCGTCCGGGCGATTAACCGTTACCATTTTACGTTCCTTAGCACAAACGGTTCAATGGTTACGCGCGAGCGAGCTCGTGCTCTGGCCGAGGCCGGGTTGTGGGGGATTGGAGTCAGTCTGGACTACGCGGACCCGCGACGCCATGATGCCGCTCGAGGACATGAAGGTGCGCACAGACAGGCGATCGAGGCGCTCAGGATTCTCCAGGAAGAACGCATCGGATGCCGGCCCCGGGTGAACCTGATGTTCACGCTCATGCGCGATAACTTCGACGATCTGCAGGAGATTGCCGAGCTGTCCAGACGTCACGGTTGCGCTTTTCGCGTCCAACCGTACTCGGTTCTTAAGACAGGGGACAAAGAGCTGGTGTACCCTCTTCCCGCGTCGAAGCGCCTCCTTGAACTGCGGCGCCAGCACCCAAACTTCGCAACCAATCCGGTTGTCCTCGAGAAGTTTGACACGGCGCTGGCCGAAGGTGTGCCTGGCTGCGTGGCGGGGCGATTCATGCTCAATATTGATCCTGTGGGGCGCGTCGCCAAATGCCCTGAAGATCAGACTAACCCGGTGGGGCACATTCTGGAGGATGATGGCCCGACGCTGGTTCGTCGTTTAAAGGAGCGACACCGCAGCAACACTTGCAAGGCTTGCTGGTACAATTGCCGGAACGAGCTCGAAGTCTCCTACACCCTCCGGGGTATGTTCTACGGAGGAAGACGCAATTTCGGCGACAGTTGAGCCTGCCCACTTTCTCTTTCGACGGTGAAGTCGCGTGCCATTCGCGAGATGGCTCTTCTCTCGTCACACGGCACCGGTCATCCCCAAGACTGGTGGTTTTCACGCAAGTAAATTCTGCAGCTCGGCAAACATGCTCAGTGTCCGCGCTCTATGATTGCGCGCTTCAGCAAGAAGCTTCTCCACGAGACGATCTCGGCTCGACTTCTCAACGACAAGACGCAGCCGCTCGACCAGGTCGGCGTCCGAGTCAAATCGGTCGATGAGACATTCCTCGCACGAGTAGTCCTGAAACAGCCCCCGGTATTTATGGGACCAGCCGGTGCCAATCGCCGGCGTCCCCAGCGAAAGCGCGCCGACGAGCGCATGGTAGCGCGAGCCAACCACTGCCCTGCACGCACCCAGAATCCCTTTGGCTTTACGTGGCGGCGGATCGAACACCTTTAGGGGCCGCGTTGCAGATTCCTGGAGGGATCTGGCAAGAGGCCGGTCCTCGGTATCATGCACGAGGATGCATGGCTCCAGGCCTTGGTCCCAAATCCAGTCGAAGCATCTCTGCAGCGCCGCTACGTAGGTCGAGCCGGCTTCGGGCGGGGTTTTGTCTATCATTCGCTGGCTGGGCACGACGCAGACGCGATGGGCCCATTCATCAGGGCAGTCAGGCACCTGGGGCGGTACGAGAATCGAGTAATCCGGCGCAATTCTGATACGCGCCGGCGGGCAGCCCAAATCGAGCGCATGCTGCCGGGATACAGATTCTCGAACGAAGATCAAATCGGCCAAATGCAGTATCCCAGCGGCGACGGAAGCCACCCGGCGATCTCGAAACGGGCCGAGGGACTGGGGAAGCATCACGATCTTTCCCCCGGCGCCACTGAATAATTGGTACATCAGTAGGCGCAGACTCTGAACTTTGGCCAGGGCGGCCCAAGGGTCGCCAAACTGGTATCCTGAACAGTCCAGAATGACCTCGGGTTTGCCGTGGGCCAAGACCTGTGCAAGGCGGCAGGCGGCTTGCCCGAGCATTTGACCGATGTTTGATGGTCCCCAGAACTTGGAAGCTGGCGTGTTCAACCCTGCCGGCATGGGCAGATAGTATGCACCACTCAGCCTCTGCTGCAGAGCCTCGACCATGAGCCGGTCCCCTTTGTTGACCCAGCAGGGGCCGACAATCTGAAGAACCTTCCGCCTCATAAAGCCGAGCATTCCCCACGGGCACGGGGCGTCCCCCCTGGGGAATCGGCCCTCACGCCTTCCTCCGGACGGTGGCAAAGTCCGACATCTCGCAGAGCAGTTGTTTCTGCGCGTCCGAAATCTGAAGCCGGTTCACGTCCTGCTTGGTCAGTTCATTATACTCCTCGGCTAGGCGGCGCGAGTAGGCAAAGCCACCGTACTTAACCACCATGTCATAAACTCTGCCTTTGCTTGCTTCGTCGGCAGCGCGAGAATTAAGAATGCGGATGAGTTCGGCACGGTCTGCATCGCTGGCATATTGCAGCAGGTAGTTGATTAGCAGCGTCCGGCGACCGGTGGTGATATCCTCCCCCGCCACCTTGCCCCAAGCTTCGGAATCCGGAGCCATATCGAGATTATCTCCGCGCAAGTGGTAGCCCACCAGCAGGTTTTCGCCAATACGTTCGAGGACGGAGATGTCTTCCGTGGGCGCACCGGCGATCAATCCGGCGTAACGGAGCGGTCCACGAAAGGTAAGAAACGCGCAACGCGACACTGTTTCCTGGAGGTACTGATCAACCGTAACGCAGTTGACATTGCTCTCGGTCCAGTAGAGCTCCTCGATCTGGCCAAACGCCATTTGGATAGTCTCCCAGGAGAGAGCGTTGAGCAGTCGCAAAACGAGATCCTGCTTCAGGTTCAACTCATTGTTGAAAAAGACGGCCTCAGCGATGGCAAACCCCGTGCAGGCTGCGACGTTGGCGCCAGGAAATCCGTGCAACCGATGGGCGCAAGGCCCTCCACGGCGCAACTCCGAGCCATCAATGTAGTCATCCATCATGATGGAACTGTCTTCCATGCATTCGATCGCTCCAAGCAACAGTTCGCAAGCTCCAGGGTCGGCGCCGTAGGACTCGAGGATAAGGCAGACCAGAAGCGGCCGAAGTCGCTTGCCGCCACGGTCAAGGTATTGCTGGGTAGGCAGAAGGATGGCCTCGGTCATGGCCGCAGTGTCTTGGTCGAACAACGCCACCTGGCCTGAGATCCGCTGGAAAAAGCTCCGATCGATCTGTGCTGGCCAGGAGTTGCGGATGCCGCGGAGGATGCCTTCGAGGTGTGCGTCGTGGAAACGCCGCAACCCCGGGGACATCTCGCTGAGCACTGCGTTGGGATTTCTCACGAGATAACCTTCTCTTTCCCCAGGCATCCGGCCAGTCGGGCGACGAGACCCGAAGCCCCGCCGATTTGGCGCATCCGGTCGGTGAACAACCCAAAGAAGCGGTGCTCTTGATCCTCCAGCCATGCCAGGTCTGCTGGCATCCAACCGGAGCGCACCTTCGCCAACATCTGTTGATGGAGCGCCGCGAGCGTCACCAGACCGTTGCCAGCCTCCGGCCAGCCGAGGTCTCTCTGCAGAAAGGAAGTTCCTGGAAGTGTGATCGGAAGCAAGGCTTTTCGGTGGTACTCGTCTAGGTCAGGAACAAGCTGTCCCAGAATGGCGCGCCGTTCACAGCGCAGCTTTATCGAAAGCGTCAGCCACGAAACAGCCTCTTTGAGCTGCTGTACCCTTCCTTCGTCCCACCCGGCGATGATGGCTCCCATGATGATCGGGGATAGAAAATAGGTGCACAGCGCATTAATGGAGTTCTGGAAATACTGCTCCTGTGATACGCGATTCATCCTCGCACCAATCCACTTGAGCAACACTCCGCGGCTGATCCCCCAAGTAATGTAGATGTTTTTGATCCATCGGTGCGTGCGGATGAGCGTGTTTTCGTCCACTTTCAAGGCATTCCGGATCAAAAGATGACGGGGATAGAGGCCCAGATATTGGCCAGCGAACTTCACTTGCGTCAGTCGCGAGCAACGGCGGGGGGCTGGATCCGGTTCGCAGAACGCATCGTGAAAACTGTAGTAGTCCTCGATCAACGACGCAAAGTACGCGTACTCGAGGATGACGATGATGTTTTCGTGCTCGGGTCGAAAGTCGCCAAACTCGCGCAGCGCTTGCAGGTAAATGTGCGAAATTCCGGAATCACGATCCATGAATGGGCCCACCAATTCCGAAAAGCCCTCGGAGAGCGACTCGAAATCCCAAGCCCAACGGGATTGTCCGATGACCTCGCTTTGGAGATAGTCGGCGTCCAGCAACCGCGCGTGTTCCTCGCGCAGGCGGTCCCGTATCCTCCGGCCATCCTCGTCGAGGCAGAATTGCTCGCGGAACCCTTGAATCAAGAGGTCAAGCACTTGCGGCCTCCATCAGGCGGAGTGGCCCGCCCCGTAACGCTAACTCCCTTAGCGCCGCGCTACCCAGTTTCAACAGGTTCGTTGCTTTGATCATTCTGTAATAATACAGCATTGTTGCGAATCTAAACATCGTGACCAGTCGGCATAGCTATCGCAAGGCTTTTCCTGCGAGCGTTTCTTGAGATCCAGTGGAGGGCGATTTGGCCGCGCTGGAAGCGCCCATCCAGATTGGACAACGCTCTGGACGGCGGGATTATGGGATGGGAATCGTTTGGCAGAGGGGAGAGGCATCCTGGTTCCGGAGTGGATAAGGCAGCGGTATCGTGTTGGGGAACATAAAGTAAAGTAGTGGCCGATGCAGATTCTGGCTGGACAACGTACTCGCAGCCTGGCAGAATGCGTCCACAATGAATATTGGTGGAAGGCAATGTTTCCGCTCTGTATCCATGAGCCTGTGCCGCGTGGAAAGACAGTTTTGGACTATGCAGTTGACTCTTGTAACAAGAGAATCGCCCCTAACACGTGGGGTTTTTAAAGGCAAAATGCCTGCAATCCGTTGCGTCACATGCGTGAAGTGCGTATAGCCCTAAGACAGTTTACCATCACATGCCAATCTCACCGATTATGAGCAGTGTTGCAGTGTCGGATTCATCTGCTCCCGCCGCCCGTCTGCGAATCTTTGAAGCTGAGGGGCTCTCCAAGACTTACGATGGCGGGCGGATCCAGGCGCTACAGGGTGTGGACCTGATCATCCACGAAGGGGAATTCGTCGCCATTCTCGGCCCCAGCGGATGTGGCAAGTCCACGTTACTTAATCTTATCGGTACGCTCGAGAAGCCATGCGCTGGGATGTTTTTGTACCGCGGGCGCGCTGTCAATGACTCATTCGATGGGCAGGCCTACCGCGCGCATGACCTAGGCTTCGTTTTTCAAGCATTCCACCTGCTGCCCACCTTTTCTGTCATCGAAAATGTGCAGATGCCCATGTTCGAGACAAACTGGACGGCGAAGGAAAGATACCAGCGGGCTAACGAACTTCTCCGCTCGGTCGGGTTGACCGAGCGCTTGAACGGATTCCCGACACAGCTTTCTGGGGGTGAACGGCAACGGGTCGCCGTTGCTCGTAGCCTGGCCAATCGTCCTTCGGTGCTGTTGGCGGATGAACCCACGGGCAACCTAGATAGCATTAGTGCTGCCGACGTCATGAGCTTAATCATTCGAATCCATCGCGAGCAGCGCATTACCATTCTCCTCGTGACCCACGATCCTGCCGTGGCGAGTCGAGCCTCGCGTGAGATTCGGATGAAAGACGGTAAAATCATTTCCGATTCTGGCGGCATGATCGGCCTTGCGCGGCCGCATTTTTCGGAGGAAGATCCGCAATGAGTTTTTCCATGCCGGTCATTGCGGTGCGAAACCTAATGCGCCGTCCCCTGAGCACTCTGTTTACGGCTATCGGAGTCGCGATCGGCATCACCGCCATCATCGCCATCAGTGGCATTTCCAAAGGCCTTGAAAGGACGTGGCAGCGGGCGTTTGAAGTGCGGGGAGCGGATGTGGTCGTCGTTGGGAAAGGCGGTGGGCTAATGTCCAATTGGCTTGATATGTCGGTTAAAGATCGCATTCTCCGTCTCGATGGCGTGGCCGATGCCACCGCCATCCTTTGGGCAATGCAGTCCATTGAAGATGCTCCGCAAGTGGTGATTTCGGGGCGTGAATGGGGCGGTTTCGGCTGGCAAAACCTCAAGATCATCCAGGGACGCATGCCGCGGGACGAGAATGAAAAAGCCGCCGTGTTGGGCACAACTGCCGCCGAAGTGCTCCATAAGAAGGTCGGGGACACCCTGCAAATCGAACTGGAAGAGTTTACCATAACCGGCATTGTCGATGGTGGCGCCCCACTCGAAAATAGAAGCGTGACGCTGGCGCTTCCGTTGGCTCAAAAAGCTCTTGGTCAGCAGGGAAAGGTGAATTTCGTGAACATCCGCCTGAAACGAGCGGGCGTGGAGTTGGCCGCATCCTCTTTGTGCCGCGAGATCGAATCGGTGTGCCCAAACACTCGTGCCACTCTGGCCCGTGACACCCTGAATAGCAATCGCGGCTTCCGCATGTTGCGGGCCGGAAGCCTGGCGATAACGTTGCTGGCAACAGTGGTCGGCGTTTTCGGCGTCATGAACACGATGTTAATGTCTGTGTTTGAGCGCACACAAGAGATAGGCGTGCTATCGGCGCTTGGCTGGAAGCGCCGCCGAATCATGGTGCTCGTCCTTCTGGAGTCAATGGCTCTCTCTCTCATGGGCTTTGCCATCGGCCTGGGGGCGGGCCTCGTCCTGATCCAGGTTTTGGGTCGCAGTTCCTTGCTCCACGGTTTGCTGGAACCGTATGTCGGACCTGAGCTTGTTTTCATTGCGCTGATGATCGCGATGTTCGTCGGAGTGGCCAGCGGTCTCTATCCGGCTTGGCGGGGTGCGAGAGTTTCTCCAGGCGTAGCGTTGCGATCCTCCTGATCAAGGAGACATGCCACCCCATCCATGATCAATCTCGACCATCTTATTCAAAGCAGGATGTTCCGG